>NZ_JBHWJJ010000055.1:0-44595 GCF_042732005.1 Streptomyces sp. NPDC059851
AAGGGGGGCGGGGCATCCGCCCGGCCCGCCTTCGCCGTCGGATTCTCCCGAACGTCAGCGGCGCGCCCGGAGGTTCGTCCGTACCGGGTCACGCTTCTGTCACGGAATGTCGACAGTTCTCCGGGCCCGCCGAGTTACCCGGAAGTGGCGCGCGAGCCGCGGGCAACTCCCCTCGCCGCTTTGTTTATCCGGGCCGTGTCCGAACCACCGCCGCACGGCCGGGGAAGCACCGCGGATCGGGCCCCGGACAGCTACCCGAGCCCATTCGCATTCCGTTCGAGAACGCCCGAATTCGGCGGGACGATTGCCCGCGATCAGGAGCGGCGGACGGCCCCCGCGCTCCCCCGTTTCATTGCCCCTTCTCGACGGCCCCGGTCCCTCCCGCCCGGTCCACTGCCCGCCCCAGGAGCTCCCGGGCCGCCCGGATCCGGTCGATCAGCTCCGGCGGCTCGACCACCTCGAACTCGCAGCCGAGCAACATGACGTGGATGACGAGCACGTCGAGGTTGACGGCCCCGGTGCGCAACAGGCAGCTCTTGTCGTCGACCGGTTCCAACGCCCCGTCGCTCGGCCCGATCACCCGCGCCGCGTCCTCGGCCGGCATCCCGAGCCGCAGCACCGCACGGGCGGCGTACGCGGCTTGGGCCACCCCCCGGGAGACGTACGCGGCGAGGTCCTCCGCGGGGCCCGGACGGGGGACGAACCGCGGACCGTGCGGCGGTCTAGGCTCGATCCGGTCGGCGCGGAAGGTCCGCCAGTCCTCCCGCTCCACGTCCCAGGCCACCAGGTACCAGCGCCGCTCGCTGCACACCAGCCGGTGCGGCTCCACCACCCGCCGCGAGGCGCTGCCCTCGTGGTCCCGGTAGGCGAAGCGCAGCCGCTCGCCGTCCCGGCACGCGGCGGCCAGCTCGGCCAGCACGGAGGGGTCGACGGCGGTCCGCTCCGGTGCGCGCAGCATGGGCACGGTGAACTCGTCGATGGCCGACACCCGCCGCCGCAGCCGGGTCGGCAGGACCTGCTCCAGCTTGGCCAGCGCCCGCACGGAGGCCTCGCCGATCCCCTCGACCCCGTTCCCCGCGGCGGTGCGCAGCCCCACCGCGACGGCCACCGCCTCGTCGTCGTCGAGCAGCAGCGGCGGCAGCTCGGCCCCCGCGCCCAGCTGGTAGCCACCGCCGGTCCCGGGGGTGGCGTTCACGGGGTAGCCGAGCTCCCGCAGCCGTTCCACGTCGCGTCGCACCGTCCGCGGGGTCACGCCGAGGCGCTCCGCGAGGTCGGCGCCGGTCCATTCGCGGTGGGCCTGCAACAGGGACAGCAGGCGCAACAGTCGTGCGGAGGTCTCCAGCATGCGGAGCAGTGTGCCAGCGCCGTCGCCCCGGCCGACGCCCGCCCACCGCCGGACGGGGCCGCGGAGCCGCGGGGGCACACAGCAAGGGCGCGTTCGCCCCGCCCGGTCGACCGCCTCCCGGCCCCACGGGAACCGTTCGACACACGGACGAGTGAGGTACGGCGTCGTCCGCAACCGTGCCTGCGCCGCGGCGTGCCCGCCGATCAGAGCGGTCGGAGGCGCCGGCCCGCATCCGGGTGCGCGTCCACGGAAGGCGGCGCGGACGGGAGTTCGGCGGCGGAGCCGGGGAACGGACCCGCGGCCACCGGCACGGCCGTCCGTACCCCGTCGGAGGCCTCCCGCGGAATCCCCGGCCACCGGACCGTGGACCACCGCGGCGAAGTCCGGCTCGGCGACACGGGCTTGGCCGGCCCCGCCGGCCCCCCGCTCGACCCCACCGGCTCCGGTGGCGGGGCCGACGGCTTCGACGACGGGACGGACGGCTTCGCGGGCGCCGCGGACGGCTTCGCGGGCGCCGCGGACGGCGCGGACGGCGCGGACGGCCTCGGCGACGGCGCGGGCGGCAGCGACGGGGGCAGGATCAGGAGCATGCCGGGGACGATCGCCTGCGGTTCCGGGCCGATCAGCGTGCGGTTCGCCTCGTACAGGGCCTGCCACCCGCCCACCACCTGCCGGCGGCGGGCGATCCCGTCGAGCGTGTCCCCGGCCCGCACCACGTGCACCCGCCCCGCCAGCCCGTACCGCTTCGCGCACACCGGCCAGGCCTCCCAGCCCTGCCGGGCCACCACTTCCTCCGCCACCAGGATCTGCTGCTCCCGCCCGGCCAGGTCGGCGCGCACCGCGAAGGCCAGCCCCCCGTACTCCTCCCAGGTCGGCTGGCGGAACTGAAGCCCGCCGTAGAAGCCGTTGCCGGTGTTGATCGCCCAGCGACCGCTGCTCTCGCAGTGGGCCACGCAGTCCCAGGGCCATTCGGCTCCCGGCCCGCAGTCCCCCGGTCCACTGCCGAGGGTCCCGGACGAGCCGGGGTAGGCCGCCCCCGCGGGCCCGGGCACCGGAGGTGGAGGGGCCGCGCCGGCTCCCGACGGGAGTACGAGGACGAGAGCCAGCGCGGCAGCGGCCGCAGCCGCCGGAGCGGCCCGCCGGATCCGGGGGTCGGGCATCCGGTCACGCTACGCAGCCCGCGGCCCCGCACCCGTCGCGCCACGCGGCCCGCCCCGCACCGCGCCCGAACCCCACCCGGTCGGCGGAGCCTCTCGGCCCCCGGCATCCCCGTGGAACCACCGCCCGAACGCGCAGCTCCGGCCAGCAACTGCACACGAAAGGGCAACAGTTGACCCGAAAACAACGCCGTGATCGAACCGTTCACCCCTCCGGGGGGCGGGTTCGATTCCGTTCCCGCCGACGGCGTGACCCCGGCCGCCGCTCCCCCGTTGATCCAGCAGGCCGGGAACCGCTCGGCCCGCCCCTGCTCGCCTAGTCCGAGGAGCCACCCCGTGCCCCGCATGCTCGACGTCAGTGATGAGGTACGTGCCGAGATCGGTGACGAAGAAGCCGAGAGGCTGCTCACCGGCGACGACGCACCGCGCAGTTACGACTGCACCTCCTGCCGCACCCCCGGGGACCCGGAGACCGACCGCACCAGCACCGTGCTGTTCGTCGGAGAGGAGACCGCCGTCCTCGCCTTCGCCCACGCCGGCTGCATCCCCTCCCAGGTCGTGAACGTCTCCGAGGAGCAGCTGCAGGGCGCCGTCCGCAGCATCACCGGGGACGGCCCCGCCCCGCAGGCCGCAGCCCCCGCACCGGCCGGCTCCGTGCCGCAGAGCGTTCCCGGCGGCCAGGCGGTCCTCGGCATCACCAGCGGCCTGGTCCTCATCGGCGGCGAACTGCACCCCGCGCTCGTCGTCGAGCCGACCGCGCCGATCGCGCGCCCGGGCAGCGACGGACCCGGCGACGACTTCCTGCCGCTCCTCATCGAGCAGGGCTTCCACTTCGTCACCGACACCGGCGAGGTGCCCTCCCCGCTCGCCGGGTGGTCGGTGCTGCTCGCCGCGGGCCAGCTGCACGCCGTGCTCCAGCCGGACCCCAAGGGCGGCAAGCCGGTCGCCTGGTGGCAGGCGCACCAGGCCCTGTCGGTCACCGACGGCTGGCGGACCGCCGTCAACAAGAACCAGCGCGTGCTCGTGTACGCCGCCCCCGTCGGTTCCATCGGCCAGCAGCCCCGCGAGGACCTGTTGCGCGAGGCCCTCGACCGGGCTGCCGCCGCCGGCCGGCTCGTGGCCGCCTCGATGCCGCTGGCAGGCACCCCGGGCGCCTGACGCCGAGGGACCCCGAAACGGCCGGCCCGCCCCTCACGAGGGGGCGGGTCGGCGTGCGCCGGGGGTGTGCGGTCCGTCCCGCACACCCCCGGCGATCTGCGTTTTCTGCCCTTCGGACCGCATCCGCGGGGCCCCGGGGTCGTTTGCTGATACGTGCATTCATACGACCCCTCCCGCGCCTCTGCCCATCCGAGCGCCGTCTCCCCGATGCGCCCCGTACGGGACCGGGACGGCGTACCGGCCGCCCCCTCGCACACCCCCATCTACGACACGTTGTACTCGGAGTACCTGCGTGCCTTCCGGGCCCTGCCGGGCGACCGGAGCGGCGAGGAGGACCTCGCCTTCACCTCGTTCTCGTACGGCGGCTCCTACACCGGCTCCACCGGCACCGGCACGTACGGCAGCGGCTGGAGCGGTTCCGGGTGGCAGCCCGACACCTGGCAGCCCGCGTACCCGCCGGCGCCGCAGACCCCGTACGCGTACGCCGCCACCGGCACCGCGACCGGCACGTACGGCAGCGGGCGGCAGCACCAGACCGGGATGCACCACATCCCGGCGGCCCTGCCGCCCGCTCCGCGCCGGGGCTACTGACCGGGAAGACCCCGGACCCGCCAGCTGCCGCTGCCGCTGCCCCTTCTGCTACTTCTTCTTGTGCTGGGCGCCGCGCTTCTCGCGCACCCGCACGGAAATGTGGATCGGGGTGCCCTCGAAGCCGAACTCCTCGCGCAGACGGCGCTCGACGAAGCGCCGGTAGCCGTGCTCCAGGAAGCCGGAGGCGAAGAGCACGAACCGCGGCGGCTTGCTGCCCGCCTGGGTGCCGAACAGGATGCGGGGCTGCTTGCCGCCGCGGATGGGGTGCGGGTGAGCCGCGACGATCTCACCGAGGAAGGCGTTCAGCCGGCCGGTCGGGACGCGCGTCTCCCAGCCCGCGAGGGCGGTCTCGATCGCCGGGACCAGCTTCTCCATGTGGCGGCCGGTCTTCGCCGACACGTTGACCCGCGGCGCCCAGGAGACCTGCTGCATCTCGGTCTCGATCTCGCGCTCGAGGTAGTAGCGGCGCTCCTCGTCGAGCTGGTCCCACTTGTTGTAGGCGATCACGACGGCGCGGCCGGCCTCGACGGCCATGGTGATGATGCGCTGGTCCTGGACGCTGATGTTCTCGCTCGCGTCGATCAGGATGACCGCGACCTCCGCCTTCTCGACGGCGGCGGCGGTGCGCAGCGAGGCGTAGTAGTCGGCGCCCTGCTGGAGGTGGACGCGCTTGCGGATGCCGGCGGTGTCGACGAACTTCCAGGTGACGCCGCCGAGTTCGATCAACTCGTCGACCGGGTCACGGGTGGTGCCGGCCAGCTCGTTGACGACGACCCGCTCCTCCTTGGCGACCTTGTTCAGGAGGGAGGACTTGCCGACGTTCGGGCGGCCGATCAGCGCGATGCGGCGCGGGCCACCGAGCTGGCCGCCGCCGAAGGACTGCGCCGGGGCCTCCGGCAGCGCCTCCAGGACGGCGTCGAGCAGGTCACCCGTCCCGCGGCCGTGCAGCGAGGAGACCGGGTAGGGCATGCCGAGGCCGAGGGACCAGAGCATGGCCGCGTCGGCCTCGCCGGCCTGGCCGTCGACCTTGTTCGCGCACAGGACGACGGGCTTGCCGGCGCGGCGCAGCAGCTTGACGACGGCCTCGTCGCTGTCGGTGGCGCCGACCTTGGAGTCGACGACGAAGACGACCGCGTCGGCGGTCTCGATGGCGTACTCGGCCTGGGCGGCGACGGAGGCGTCGATGCCGAGGACGTCCTGCTCCCAGCCGCCGGTGTCGACGACCTTGAAGCGGCGGCCGGCCCATTCGGCCTCGTAGGTGACGCGGTCGCGGGTGACGCCCGGCTTGTCCTCGACGACCGCCTCGCGGCGGCCGATGATGCGGTTCACCAGGGTCGACTTGCCGACGTTGGGGCGGCCGACGACGGCGAGGACGGGGAGGGGGCCGTGTCCGGCCTCCTCGATCGCGTCCTCGACGTCCTCCAGGTCGAAGCCTTCCTCCGCGGCGAGCTCCATGAACTCCGCGTACTCGGCGTCGCCGAGCGCTCCGTGGTCGTGCTGGTCGTTCATGAAGTCCGTTCCTCGTCGTTCGTGGTGATCGGTGGCAGCCGGGCGGGATTCCCGCGGCCTCCGCGGGGCGGTGCCCGCGGCGGCTGCCACTACTGGGTCAAGTCTCGCTCAGCGTCCGGTGAGGCGCTTGGCGTCGGCCAGGTGTGCGGTGAGCCTGCTCTGGATGCGGACGGTGGCCTCGTCCAGGGCAGTACGGGTACGGCGGCCGGAGCCGTCGCCCGCGTCGAAGGGGGAGCCGAAGACGATGTCGACCCGGCTCTTGAACGGCGGCAGGCCCCGTATCAGCCGCCCCTGGCGCTCGGCGCTGCCCAGGACGGCGACGGGCACGACGGGCGCACCGCTGCGGACCGCGAAGTAGGCGAGGCCGGCGCGCAGCGAGGCGAAATCGCCCTCGCCGCGGGTGCCCTCGGGGAAGATCCCCAGGGCGCCGCCGTTCTCCAGGACGGCCAGCGCCTTCGCGATCGCGGTGCGGTCGGTGCCCGAGCGGTCGACCTTGACCTGGCCGATGCCGTCGAGGAAGGTCCCGAGCGGGCCGACGTACGCCTCCTTCTTGATCAGGAAGTGCAGTGGCCGGGGCGCCGTGCCCATGACCATGGGCCCGTCGATGTTGTGGGCGTGGTTGACGGCGAGGATGACGGGGCCCGAGGCGGGCACGCGCCAGGCTCCCAGTACGCGGGGCTTCCACAGCCCGTACATGAGCCCGACGCCGATCCGCCGGCCGACCGCCGCACCCTTGAGGGAGGGCGTGTCGCTCACTTGCGGCCCGCCCCCGCCCTCTTCTCCTCGACCAGGGTCACGACGCACTCGATGACCTGCTCCAGGGTCAGCTCGGTGGTGTCCACCTCGACGGCGTCGTCGGCCTTGGCCAGCGGCGAGGTCTTGCGGCCCGAGTCGGCCGCGTCCCGCTTGATCAGGGCTTCCCTGGTGGCCGCCAGGTCGGTGGCCTCCTTGCCGCGCAGCTCGCCGCTGCGGCGGGCGGCGCGGGCCTCGGCCGAGGCGGTGAGGAAGATCTTGAGGTCCGCGTCGGGGAGGACGGTGGTGCCGATGTCCCGGCCCTCGACGACGATCCCGCCCTCGGCCGCGGCGGACACGGCGATGGTGCGCTGCAGCTCGGTGATCAGGGTGCGGACCTCGGGGACGGCGCTGACGGCGCTGACCTTGGAGGTGACCTCCCGGGTCCGGATCGGGCCGGAGGCGTCCAGCCCGTCGACGGTGATCGTCGGAGCGGCCGGGTCCGTACCGGAGACGATGGTCGGCTTGCCGGCGGCCACGGCCACGGCCTGCGGGTCGTCGGTGTCGACGCCGTTGCTGATCATCCACCAGGTGATGGCCCGGTACTGGGCACCGGTGTCCAGGTAGCGCAGCCCTAGCTTGGCGGCCACGGCCTTGGAGGTGCTGGACTTGCCCGTGCCGGAGGGACCGTCGATGGCGACGATCACGGCGGACGGAGCTGCGGTTTCCACGGTGCGGGCACCTTCCTGGTTGCGCGGGCGTGTCAGGGCGCGACAAAGCACCCCTGTCCAAGGTTACCGGCCCGCGCCACGATCACCGCCCGCGCGGTCCCGGACCAGGTCCTGACCGGGTGCGGGACCGGCCGGGAACGCGGCTCGCGGCAGCGGCGGGCGCCTACTGCTTGCGCAGGGCCCAGCCGCGGTCGCGGAGCTCGGCGGTCAGTGCGGCCACGGCCCTCGGCTCGACCATCAGCTGCACCAGGCCCGCCTGCTGCCCGGTCGCGTGCTCGATCCGCACGTCCTCGATGTTGACCCCGGCCCGGCCCGCGTCGGCGAAGATCCGGGCGAGCTCGCCCGGCTGGTCGCTGATCAGGACGGCCACCGTCTCGTACGCCATCGGCGCCGTGCCGTGCTTGCCCGGCACCCGGCCCCGGCCCGCGTTGCCGCGGCGCAGCACGTCCTCGATGCCGGACGCCCCGCCGCGCCGCTCCTCCACGTCGGCCGATTCCAGGGCCCGCAACGCCCCGACCGTCGCGTCGAGGTCGGCGGCGATGCCGGCGAGGACGTCGGCGACCGGCCCCGGGTTCGCGGAGAGGATCTCCACCCACATCCGCGGGTCGGACGCGGCGATCCGGGTCACGTCCCGGATCCCCTGGCCGCAGAGCCGTACGGCGGTCTCGTCCGCCTCCTCCAGGCGGGCGGCGACCATGCTGGACACCAGCTGGGGGGTGTGCGAGACGAGCGCGACCGCCCGGTCGTGCGCGTCGGCGTCCATGACGACGGGGACGGCCTTGCACAGGGCGACCAGCTCCAGCGCCAGGTTCAGCACCTCGTGGTCGGTGTCCCGGGTCGGGGTCAGCACCCACGGACGGCCCTCGAAGAGGTCCGCGGTCGCGGCGAGCGGCCCGGACTGCTCCTTGCCGGCCATGGGGTGGGTGCCGATGTAGGCGGTGGTGTCCACGCCGAGGGCCGCCAGCTCCCGCCGCGGCCCGCCCTTGACGCTGGCGACGTCCACGTACGCCCGGGCCAGGCCCCGTCCGATCGCCTCGGCCAGGGTCGTGGCCACGTGGGCCGGCGGGACCGCGACGACCGCGAGGTCGACCGGGACGTCGGGCGCCTTGTCGGTGCCGGCGCCGAGGGAGGCGGCGGTACGGGCCTGGGCCGGGTCGTGGTCGGCCAGGTGGACGGCGATCCCGCGGGCGGACAGGGCGAGCGCCACGGAGGTGCCGATCAGTCCGGTTCCGATGACGACGGCGGTTCTCACGGGCGCTCCAGGGTTCGCGGGTGTTGCGTTACGGCACGTCAGGGCCAGCCTAGCCAGCGGCTGCGGCGGACCGTGAAAACGGAAGGGGACGGCGGGCGACGGGCCGCGGGCGACGCGCGACGGGGGAGGGTCGGTGGGCTCCCACGCCGGGCGGTTCCGCCTCACCGACGGGACGGACGGGCTGCGGTACAACCGTCGGCATGATCTTCCACATCGTGCCGCTCTCGGACTGGACGGCCGCACCCGACCTCCCGTACGCCCCGCCGTCCCTCGACTCCGAGGGGTTCGTGCACTGCTCCGCGGACCGTCCGACGGCGCTCGGGATCGCGGACGCGCACTACCGGGACGTCCCCGGGCCGCTCCTGGCGGTCGAGCTGGACGAACGGGCCCTGACCTCTGAGGTGAGCCGGGAGGGTGAATCGGGCGGCCGCTACCCGCACGTCCACGGCCCTCTGGACCGGGCGGCCGTGATCCGCGTCTGGGAGGTGGTCCGCCGGGCCGGGGCCGCGGCGGAGCTGGCCCCGTGGGAGCCGGGTGCCTGACGGGGCGGCGCGGCGGGCTGCACCCGGGCCCGCCGCACGCCAGGATGCTCCTCGCGAAACCCCGCACCCAGCGGCCCCGGCCCCGCACGCCCCGGCCCCGGCCCCCGGGGACCGGGCGCCCACGCCGCGGCCTTGAACGAGGAGCAGCGCATGAGCAACCCCCAGCACACCGCCCGCCGCACCGTACTGGCGGCAGGAGCCGTCGCCGCCCTGTCCGGCGGGGCACTGACCGGCTGCGGCGGCGACGGCGAGGAGTCGGCGAAGACCCCGCCGAAGGGCGAGTCCCCGCCGGCCGGTTCCGCCACGCCCACGGGCACATCCGCGGCGTCGCCGACGGGTGGCGACGCGTCGAAGACGCTCGTGCAGGCATCGGCGGTGCCGGTGGGCGGCGGTACCGTCCTCAAGGCCGAGAAGCTGGTGGTCACCCAGCCGTCGGCCGGGACCTTCCGCTGCTTCACGGCGGTGTGCACGCACCAGGGCTGCCTGGTCAACAAGGTGGGGAACGGCACGATCGACTGCCCCTGCCACGGCAGCAAGTACAACATGTCGGACGGGGCCGTCGTGCGCGGCCCGGCGACCCGCCCGCTGGCGCAGGAGAACATCACGGTCTCCCCGTCGGGCGACATCTCGCTGGCCTGACCCGCTGCTCCGACCGGGCGGGCCGACCTGCCCCGTATTCCCTTCGCGAGGGGGCCGAGCGGCTACGTAAGCTCCCGGAATGACCGCCGCACCGAAGCCCGCCGCCACAGCCCCGGACCACCACGCCCTGGTACGCGACCACACGGTCTACGCGTGCGTGATGGGCTCCCGGGCGTTCGGCCTGGCCACGGAGGCGAGCGACACGGACCGGCGCGGCGTGTTCCTCGCCCCGACGCCGCTGTTCTGGCGCTTCGAGAAGCCGCCGACCCATGTGGAGGGTCCGCGGGACGAGGAGTTCAGCTGGGAGCTGGAGCGTTTCTGCGAGCTCGCCCTGCGCGCCAACCCGAACATCCTGGAGACCCTGCACTCCCCCCTGGTGGAGACCCTCACCCCGGTCGGGGAGGAGCTCCTCTCGCTCCGCGAGGCGTTCCTCTCCCGCCGGGCCCACGCCACCTTCACCCGGTACGCGGCCTCGCAGCACGCGAAGCTCCGGGCGGACGTCCGCATCCACGGCGCCCCGCGCTGGAAGCACGCCATGCACCTGGTGCGGCTGCTGCTGTCCTGCCGCGACCTGCTCCGCACGGGCCGCCTGACGATCGACGCCACCCCGCACCGCGACCGCCTCCTCGCCCTGAAACGCGGCGAACTGGCCTGGTCGGAGGTGGAGTCGTGGATGACCCGCCTCACGGAGGAGTCAGAAGCCGCCCTGACGACCACCCCCCTCCCGGAATCCCCGGACCACGCCCGGGTCGAGTCCTTCCTCGCCCACGCCCGCCGGGCGTCAGCGGTGCGGTGGGCGGTGGCGGACGACGAAGTCGTCCAGCGCGGCGTGCGCGGTGGCCCGGTCGGGCAGGGCTGACCCGGCCTGGGCGGCGTCCAGGAGGGCGTGCAGGGCCTGGAAGTCCCGCCCGGTGCGTGCTCCGTCGGCGCCGACGGCCGGACCGTGTTCGGCGGCGACCTTGGCCTCGATGAGCTCGGCCAGGTACGGCGGGGCACCGGTCACCTCGCCCAGCAGGGTCGGCAGATGGGCCTGGACCTCGCCGGAGCGCATCAGGTGGATGCCGGTCAGCAGCGCGCGGAAGGCGTAGAGCAGCGGTTTGAGTTCGCCGGTCTTGCCGAAGAGCCGCCACTGGGTGTTCGCGAACCCCCGGTAGTGGTGCGCGTGGTGCGTGGTGAGCACGCCCGGCGCGAGGGCCACGAGCTCGGCGTGCGCCGGGGTCGTGTGCACGACCAGGGGCGAGAGCAGCTGCTCCAGGACGTACCCGTTGCGGCCCAGCATCAGGCGTACGAACTTGCGCAGGTCGTGCGTGACGAGGTCCATCTCCACCCCGTCCCGGTCCCACATGCGGGTCCTGGTCTCCTCCGGCTCGCCGAGCCCGAGGAGGGCTGCCGCCGGCAGTACGTGCACGCCGCGCAGGTCGACGTCGGAGTCACGGGAGGGGAAGCCGTACAGGTGGGCGCCGGACACCGTGGCGAACACGAGCGGGTCGGGCTGGCCCGCGATGACGGGGGCCAGGTCCGCGGTCATGGCGTCGAGCACGGTCACGCGTCCCAGAGGGTGCCGAAGGTGAGGAGGTCCTCGCGGTATTCGATGCCGGACGTCCAGTCCTGCGGCCAGGCGTCCGGGCCGAGGTGGGCGCCGGCGAAGGCTCCGGCCAGGCAGGCGATGGAGTCCGAGTCGCCGGCCGTGCAGGCGGCGCGGCGCAGGGCGGTCAGCGGCTCGTCCGGGAAGAGGAGGAAGCACTGGAGGGCCGTCGCCAGGGCCTCCTCCGCGATCCAGCCCTCGCCCGTGGTGAGGCAGGGGTCCGTTTCCGGGGAGGGGGTGCGCAGGGCCGCGGTCAGGCGGTCCAGGACGGCCAGGCACTCGTCCCAGCCGCGGGCGATGAAGGACTCCGCAGTGGCGTCCGAGGCGGTGCGCATCCAGAGGTCGCCGAGCCAGCGCTCGTGGTAGCGGGTGCGGTTGTCCAGGGCGTACGAGCGGAGCAGCCCGACCAGGCCCGTGACCTCCGTGCCCCGGGCCAGCAACCAGACGGCGCGGGCGGTCAGGTCCGAGGCCGCCAGGGCGGTGGGGTGGCCGTGGGTCAGGGCCGACTGGAGCTGGGCCGCGCCGGCGCGCTCCTCCTCCGTCCAGCCGGGGACGAGGCCTATCGGAGCCACGCGCATGTTCGCCCCGCAGCCCTTGGAGCCGATCTGGCTGGCGTCCCGCCAGTCCCGGGCCGGGTCCTTCAGGAGGCTGCACGCCCGCAGGCAGGTGTTGCCGGGGGCCCGGTTGTTCTCCGGCGACTGGTACCAGTCCACGAACTCCTCGCGGACCGGCCGGGTGAGGCGGAGCGGGGTCACCGGGCCGCGGTCCGTGGCGGTGCGGATGCCGCGGGCGAGGGCCAGGGTCATCTGGGTGTCGTCCGTGACGATCGCCGGGCGGGGCAGGCGCATCTGCCGCCACGGGCCGGTCTTCGCCAGGATCGTGGGGACGTCGTTGAACTCCGTGGGGAAGCCGAGCGCGTCCCCGAGGGCCAGGCCCAGGAGGGATCCGGTCGCCGCGCGTTTCGTCGCCGTCGTGGTCATGTCGTCGGGGTTCCTTCCGTGGGCGTGGACGTGGGTGTGGGGGGCGTGGGGCGGAGCAGCGGGGGGTGCAGGGTGGTGGCCGGACCGGCCCGGTAGACGGCGGCCGGCTTGCCGCGGCCTCCGGTCAGCCGGGCGGCTCCCGGGACGGCCTCGACGAAGCCGGGGGTGGCCAGGACCTTGCGGCGGAAGTTGGGCCGGTCCAGGGCGGTGTCCCAGACGGTTTCGTAGACGGCCTGGAGCTCCCCGAGGGTGAACTCGGGCGGGCAGAAGGCGGTGGCCAGGCAGGTGTACTCCAGCTTGGCGCCGATCCGGGACCGGGCGTCCGCGAGGATCACCGCATGATCGAAGGCGAGCGGAGCGGGCGGGGGGTCCCCCGGGCCGGGGGCCGGGGAGGTCTCGGCCTCCCCCACCGGCACCCACCGTGCCCGGTCGGCGTCGCCGCCGCCCTCCGCCGCCGGTTCGGGCATGTCCGGGACGAGGGCGGTGAAGGCCACCGACACCACCCTCATCCGGGGGTCGCGGTCCGGGTCGCTGTACGTGCGCAGCTGTTCCAGGTGGAGCGCGGCGACCACGGCCCCCGGCAGGCCGGTCTCCTCGGCCAGTTCGCGGCGGGCCGCCGTCTCGGCGGACTCGCGGGGCAGGACGAAGCCGCCGGGGAGCGCCCAGGCGCCCGCGTACGGTTCCTGCCCGCGCCGGATCAGCAAGACGTGGAGGGCGCCGTCGCGGACGGTGAAGACGGCCAGGTCGACGGTCACCGCGAAGGGTGCGAAGGCGTGCGGGTCGTAGTCCGTCATCGCCGGTCAGCGCCTTTCCGGGAGGGGATCGGTGAAGTGCCAGCCCTCGGCCAGGAGTTCGTCGACCGCCCTGATCGCCGTGCGCAGGCGCGTCTCCCGGTCCCCCCGTACGACCAGGTGGCGCCGCCCGGTCCGGTCCAGCTCCTCGCGGAAGCGGTCCGTCATCCACGGGCGCAGGTGCGGGCCGTCGCGCAGGCCGTCGTCCTCGAAGGGGACGTCCGCGTGGTCCGTCAGCAGGTACAGGTCGCGCCGGCGCAGGGCCCCGATCCGCTCGACCTCCTCGTTGCGGCCGCCCGTGTACCGCTCGTGCCAGATGCCGGTCGCGAAGGAGTCGGTGTCGCAGAAGAGGACGGGTGAGCCCGCGCGGGCCGCCCGTTCCTCGTCCTCGTCCTGGCGGCGGGCGATGACCGGGAACTCCTCGGGGGTGAACTCCACGTCCTCCCAGGTTGCCGCCGGGTCGGCGGTGCGGGCGGACGCGAGCTTGTCCTCGCTGTAGCGGCGCCCGTACTCGGCGACCCAACCCGTTCCGGCCCACACCCCGCCGCGCCCCCGGTAGTGCGCGGCGAGCGCCTGCGAGAGGGTCGTGGTCCCGGTGGACTCGGCGCCGAGGACGACGACCCGCCGGGCCAGCGCGCCCCGGACCGCCGGGCCCAGGTACTCCCAGCAGCGGACCGGGTCGGCGCGGACCGCCGTCCCGGAGACCGGGAAGCGGCTCCGGCCGGGGTCCACGAGGACTTCCTGCGCCCCGAACCGCCGGGCGAGTTCCGTCCCGTACTCCTCCGAGGTGAAGACGGCGTCCACCGGCTCGGGCACCGCGCCCCGGAAGACCGCCATGTGGGCGTCCCAGACCGCCGGGTCGTGCAGGTCGACCGGGACGTCGTCGACCGCGCCGACGACCCGTACGCCCGGCTGCCGGTGCGCGTCGCGCATCCAGGCGACCCGGTCGGCGAGCGGCACCGACTCGACGGAGGCCGCGCAGACCAGCACCGTGAGCCGCTCGCACCGTGCGGCGGCGGTGTCGACGAGGTGGTGGTGGCCCGCGTGCGGCGGGTAGAACTTGCCCAGCACCAGCCCGTGGCCGTACGGCCTGCGCGCGCCGCTCATGCCGCCGCCTCCGCGGTCGTACGACCGCCGGCGCCCGGAAGCGTGCGGCGCCAGCCGACCAGCCCGGCCACGCAGAGCGCGAGGAAGCCGACGTAGAGGGCGGCGGTCAGGTACAGGCCCTTGTACGCGTACAGCGGGATGTAGACGAGGTCCGCAGCGATCCACAGCCACCACGATTCGACGAGCTTGCGGCACTGGCCGTACGTGGCCGTGAGGGAGAGCCCGGTGGTCAGCGCGTCCCAGAACGGGACGGTGGAGTCCGTGGCCCGGTCCAGCAGCAGGGTGAGGGCGAGCACCCCCACCGCCCCCGCCGCGGCCAGTGCTGCCCATTCGGTGGGCGTGGTGCGGCGCACCGGCAGGGCCCCGGCGGTTCCTGGTCCACCCCCGTGGGTCCAGGACCACCAGCCGTACGCGGCGAGGGCGATGAAGACGATCTGCAGGCCGGCGTCGGCGTACAGGCCGGCCTGGGTGAAAAGCACGGCGAAGAAGACGTTGTTGGCGATGCCGACCGGCCAGTTGGCGATGTGCTGCCGGGCCACGAGCCAGACGCACAGGGCCCCGGTGGCGAACCCGAGTACTTCGGTCCAGCTCACGAGAGCATCGCCCCCCTCACTCCCTTAATGGTCACCCTGACTATAAACAGTGGGGGCGGGTCGGGCAAGCAAAAAGCCCGCAGTGCCGTGGGGCACTGCGGGCTTTCGGCGGTGGGGCTCCTACAGCCCGACCTCGCGCATCAGCATGCCGACCTCGGTGTTGCTCAGGCGGCGCAGCCAACCCGACTTCTGGTCGCCCAGCTCGATCGGGCCGAAGGCGGTCCGGACGAGCTTCTCCACCGGGAAGCCCGCCTCCGCGAGCATGCGGCGGACGATGTGCTTGCGGCCCTCGTGGAGGGTCACCTCGACCATGTAGTTCTTGCCGACCTGGTCGAGGACGCGGAAGTGGTCGGCGCGCGCCCAGCCGTCCTCCAGCTCGATGCCGTCCTTGAGCTTCTTGCCGATGTCGCGGGGCAGCGGGCCGGTGATGGCGGCAACGTACGTCTTCTTCACGCCGTACTTGGGGTGCGTGAGGCGGTGGGCCAGCTCACCGTGGTTGGTGAGGAGGATGACGCCCTCGGTCTCCGTGTCGAGCCGGCCCACGTGGAAGAGCCGGGTCTCGCGGTTGGTGACGTAGTCACCCAGGCACTGCCGGCCGTCCGGGTCCTCCATGGTGGAGACGACGCCGACGGGCTTGTTCAGGGCGAAGAACAGGTACGACTGGGTGGCGACGGTCAGGCCGTCCACCTTGATCTCGTCCTTGGGCAGGACGCGCTTGCCCTGCTCCGTGACGATCTCGCCGTTGACCTCGACGCGTGCCTGCTCGATCAGCTCCTCGCAGGCGCGCCGCGAACCCATGCCGGCCCGGGCGAGCACCTTCTGAAGCCGCTCGCCCTCCTGCTCGGCGCCCGGGAAGGTCTTCGGGGTCCTGATCACCGGCTTGTCGGCGTACCGGTCGCGTACGCGCTCCTCGATCCGGGCCTCGAACTCGCGGGACCGGGAGGGGCCGCCGTAGCCGGCCTCACCGCGCCGGGCACCGCCGCCCTGGCCGCCGCCGTAGCCGCCCTGGCCGCCGTAGCCGCGCTGGCCGCCCTGGCCGCCCTGTCCGCCCTGGCCGCCCGTGGGCTTCTTCGGGCCGCCCTTGGCGCCGCCGCGCGCGGCCGCGCCGCGGGAGCCGCGGGTGCGCTCGCCCTCGGGGCCGACGTCGTAGCGGCGCTCCTCCGGACGCGGGCGGCGCGGACGCTGCGGCGCGCCGCCCGCCCGGTCGTCGCGCGCGTTGCCGGCGCCGCGGTAGTTGCCGCGCCCGCGTCCGTCTCCGCCCTTGCGGCTGCCGCCGCCGCCCGTGTTCCGGTTGCCGCCGTTGCCGTTGCCGCTGCTTCGCATCAAAGTTCCGTCGTCTTGTCGTCTTCTTCGGTGTCCGGTGCGTCCGGATCGAACGACGGCACACCTTCTTGCGTCTCGGCTTCGATCGCGTCCGCCTCGGGGAGGAAGGGCGCGAGCTCCGGGAGCTCGTCCAGGCCGCGCAGGCCCATCCGCTCCAGAAAGTAGTTCGTCGTCCTGTACAGGATCGCACCTGTTTCGGGTTCCGTGCCCGCCTCGGCCACCAGACCCCGCTGGAGCAGGGTCCGCATGACCCCGTCGCAGTTCACTCCGCGCACCGCGGAGACCCGGGAACGGCTGACCGGCTGCCGGTACGCGACCACGGCCAGGGTCTCCAGGGCGGCCTGGGTCAGACGGGCCTGCTGCCCGTCCAGGACGAACCGCTCGACGGCGGCCGCGTACCGGGGGCGCGTGTAGAACCGCCAGCCGCCGGCGACGAGCCGCAGCTCGAAGCCCCGCTGCTGGACGGTGTACTCGTCGGCGAGCTCGTGCAGGGCGTCGGCCACCTCGCGCGGGGTGCGGTCGAGCACCTTCGCGAGGTGCGCCTCGGTCGCGGGCTCGTCCACCACCATGAGGACGGCCTCCAGGGCGGGCTTCAACGGCATCCCGGCGACTCCGCCGCCCCTGCCGCCGTCCCCGCCGCCGTCCCAGCCGTCGTCCCTGCTGTCGTCGTCGCTCATGTGCCCGTTCCAGTGCTCGTTCCGCGTACTCATTCCGTGACGTCCACGGGCCGGTCGAACTCGTCCGTCACGACGGGCATGCCGTCGCCGTCCCCGCCGGTCCAGCGG
This sequence comes from Streptomyces sp. NPDC059851, assembly GCF_042732005.1. NCBI lineage: Bacteria > Bacillati > Actinomycetota > Actinomycetes > Kitasatosporales > Streptomycetaceae > Streptomyces > Streptomyces sp. NPDC059851. The sequence continues at coordinate 16,821 of NZ_JBHWJJ010000055.1, forward strand.
ACGGTGAGGGTCCGCAGGGCCTCCTCCTGGTCGAGGACCACCGCCTTCTCGCGGTACAGCTCCAGGAGGGCGAGGAAGCGGGCGACGACGGTGAGGGTGTCGTCGGTGTCCTCGGTGAGGTCCTGGAAGGTGGCCGTGCCGCGCTCCTTGAGGAGGGCGACCACCACGGCCGCCTGCTCGCGCACGCTGACCAGCGGCGCGTGGATGTGGTCCACGTAGACCTGGGGCTTGGCCTTGGGCTGCATGGCCTTGACCGCGAGGCGGGCGAACCCCTCGGCGCCGATGCTGATGACCACGTCGGGCAGGAGCTCGGCGTGGTGGGGCTCCAGACCGACCGTACGGGCGTAGCGCCTGCCCTCGGCCTCGTTCCGCTCCTCCAGGATCGCGGCGACCTGCTTGTACGCGCGGTACTGGAGCAGTCGCGCGAAGAGCAGGTCGCGGGCTTCGAGGAGGGCGAGGTCGGCCTCGTCCTCGACCTCGGCGGCGGGCAGCAGCCGGGCGGCCTTGAGGTCGAGCAGGGTCGCCGCGACGACCAGGAACTCGGTCGTCTGGTCGAGGTCCCACTCCGGGCCCAGGGCGCGGATGTGCGCCATGAACTCGTCGGTGACCTTGGAGAGGGCGATCTCGGTGACGTCCAGCTTGTGCCGGGAGATCAGCTGGAGCAGCAGGTCGAAGGGGCCCTCGAAGTTGTCGAGCCGCAGCGTGAACCGCCCGTCGCCGCCCTGCGCAGCCTCGGGCGCCTCGGAGGTTCCGGGAGCTGCGGCCGACGCGAGGGTCCCCACGGGCTCCGGAAGGGCCGCTGCGGACGCCTCCCGGGGACCCGGTGCCCCACGCGCCGCACGCGTGCCCTCCGGTGCCGCCGCAGGCGCCTCAGGCGCCGCCTGAGAAGGCTCGGGGGCGTCGCCGGCGTCCGGGGTCGCCCCCGCGGGCGCAGGCCGCTCGGCGGCCGTCTGCGGCCGCGCGGGTGCGCCGGGCAAACCCGGCCCGCGGCCCAGGGTCCGGCGGGGCGGGCGGCCGGGTTCGGCGGGAGAGGGCATTGCAGTCCAGGGTGGTACGGATGGCGGGGCCGATCGGCCACCCCAAGGCTCCCACGAACCACGGCCCCCGCGTTCCCCGGACCCGCCCCACGGCCCCGGAGCCCGGGCGCACACCAGGACGCGGGCCGCCGGGCCGGGGATGGCCGCACGGGCGGCGTCCTGGCGGTGGGACGGGGAGTCGACCGGGGCGCGGGGATCCAGCCGAGGAGCCGGGCAGGATCGGGCCGAGGAGCCGGGCAGGGATCGGGCCGAGGGGCCGGGCAGGGCCGGCTGCCCGTCGCGCTCAGGGCCCGGGGAGGGAGCGGCGGGGGTCAGCGGCCGCGGAGGCGGCGGACCAGGATGCTCGCGTCGCCGCGGGATTCCAGGTCCGCGAGGACGACCGCCACCGCCTCGCGGACGATGCGGCCGCGGTCCACCGCCAGGCCGTGTTCGCCGCGGAGCACCAGGCGGGCGTGCTCCAGGTCCATCAGCTCCTCGGCGGAGACGTAGACCGTGATCTTCTCGTCGTGCCGCTCGCGCCCGCTGGGCCGGCGGCTCGCCGTCCGGCCCGGGGTCTTGCCGCGTCGGGCGGGCGGGGTGACAGAACCTTCCTGCGGTCGCCTCGGGGCTCCCACCACGGGATCCGTGCGCTCCGTGCCGGCCGCCGCCTCCCGGCCGCGGCCCTCCGCGGACGGCGCGGGGGCCTGCCCCGAGGCCGCCGAGTGCTCCGGCTGGGCCTCCGGGGCCTCCTCGCCGCCCCGCTTCGGCGAGGACGCCTGCAGCGCCGTCCCCCCGGTCGTACGGAAGAGTTCGTCGGCTCCGGGCAGACTCACTCGGCGTGACACCGGGCGAGCACCTCCCTGGCCAACTGGCGGTAGGCGGCGGCGCCGACGGAGTTCGAGGCGTACGTGGTGATGGGCTCACCGGCGACCGTCGTCTCCGGGAAGCGCACCGTACGGCCGATGACCGTGTGGTAGACGTGGTCGTCGAAGGCCTCGACGACGCGCGCCAGGACCTCGCGGCTGTGCACCGTGCGGGAGTCGTACATCGTGGCGAGGATGCCGTCGAGCTCCAGATCCGGGTTGAGCCGCTCCTGCACCTTCTCGATGGTCTCGGTCAACAGGGCCACGCCGCGCAGGGCGAAGAACTCGCACTCCAGCGGAACGATGACCTTGTGGGCGGCCGTGAGGGCGTTCACGGTCAGCAGGCCGAGCGAGGGCTGACAGTCGATCACGATGTAGTCGTAGTCGGGCATCAGCGGCTTCAGGGCCCGCTGCAGCGTCGACTCGCGCGCGACCTCGCTGACCAGCTGCACCTCGGCTGCGGACAGGTCGATGTTGCTCGGCAGCAGGTCCATGTTGGGGACCGCCGTCTTGAGCAGCACCTCGTCGGCCGACATGCCCCGCTCCATGAGCAGGTTGTAGACCGTCAGGTCGAGTTCCATCGGGTTCACGCCGAGGCCCACGGACAGGGCGCCCTGCGGGTCGAAGTCGACGAGCAGCACGCGGCGCCCGTACTCGGCGAGTGCGGCACCCAGGTTGATGGTGGACGTCGTCTTGCCGACGCCGCCCTTCTGGTTGCACATCGCGATGATCTTCGCGGGACCGTGGTCGGTCAACGGACCCGGGATCGGGAAGTACGGCAGTGGCCGCCCGGTCGGGCCGATCCGCTCGCGGCGCTGGCGGGCAGCGTCGGGGGCGAGAGTGGCCGCGTACTCGGGGTCGGGCTCGTACTCCGCGTCGGGGTCGTAGAAGTGCCCCTCGGGCACCTGGTCGTAGTCGGCGAAACCAATGGGCAAATCGCCGCTGTGGTCGCCGGCCGTGGAGTTCACGTCTAGGCCGTCCATGCTCTTTTGGGGCGTCGTCATGTGCTGGTGGTTTGCGAAGGTGCGGACTGCGACGGAGCCGACAGCTTCGAGCCCGGCCGGGCCCTGGCCCCGATCGGGCGTTCCTGCTCGACCACCCCCAGGAGTAAATGTCGACTTATTCACAAGTCGTCTTACCTCCTCGGACGTGACCAGGACACTTATCGATAGGTCAGCGTGGCACCATGCCGACGGTTGGCGACTCTATGGCGTGTCACCGCTCAGCGGCAACACAATCCACTGGACCCGCAACGATGTGTCGGCATCCGAACACCACTCTGTCAAGGGTGTCCGGCCCACCTCTGTGAAGTTTCGCAGGTGTGCGAAAGGGTTAAAGGGTTACGTTCGAGGCGAGTTGAACAGCGGACGCGCAGCCTCCGCACATGCGTCCGGCCGGACCTTGCGGGCAAGGTCCGGCCGGATACGTGAGATTGACGTCAATCGTTGACGGGGTGGTCGGGTCAGCCGAGCAGCGTGCTGAGCTCGACGGACTCCAGGCCGTGGGCCTCGGCGACCGGGCCGTAAACGACCTTGCCGTCATGGGTGTTGAGGCCCAGCGCCAGCGCGGGGTCGCGGCGCAGCGCCTCGACCCAGCCGAGGTTCGCGAGCTGCACGATGTACGGCAGCGTGGCGTTCGTCAGCGCGTAGGTGGAGGTGTTCGGGACCGCGCCCGGCATGTTGGCCACGCAGTAGAAGACCGAGTCGTGGACCTGGAAGGTCGGCTCGGCGTGCGTGGTCGGACGGGAGTCCTCGAAGCAGCCGCCCTGGTCGATGGCAATGTCGACAAGTACACTTCCGGGCTTCATCTTGGCGACGAGCTCGTTGGTGACCAGCTTCGGGGCCTTCGCACCCGGGATCAGCACGGCGCCGATGACGAGGTCGGCCTCGACGACGGCCTTCTCCAGCTCGAACGCGTTGGAGACGATCGTCTTGACCTTGGTGCCGAAGACCTTGTCGGCCTCGCGGAGCTTGTTGATGTCCCTGTCGAGCAGGGTCACGTGGAAGCCCATGCCGATGGCGATCTGCACGGCGTTCCAGCCGGAGACGCCGCCGCCGATGACGACGCACTCGCCGGCGTGGGTGCCGGGGACGCCGCCGGGGAGCACGCCGCGGCCGCCGGCCGAGCGCATCAGGTGGTAGGCGCCGACCTGCGGGGCCAGGCGGCCCGCGACCTCGGACATCGGGGCGAGCAGCGGGAGCGCGCGGTTGGCGAGCTCGACCGTCTCGTAGGCGATGGCGGTGGTGCCGGACTCCAGCAGGGCGTCCGTGCACTCACGGGAGGCCGCCAGGTGCAGGTAGGTGAAGACGGTCTGGTCCTTGCGGAGGCGGTGGTACTCCTCCGCGATGGGCTCCTTGACCTTCAGCAGCAGGTCCGCGGTCGCCCACACCTCGTCGGCGGTCGCGAGGATCTCGGCGCCGGCGGCCACGTACTCGGCGTCGGAGATCGAGGAGCCGACACCGGCGTTCTGCTCGATGAAGACCTGGTGGCCGTTGCGGACCAGCTCATGCACGCCGGCGGGCGTGATGGCGACCCGGAACTCGTTGTTCTTGACCTCGCGGGGGATGCCGACCTTCATCGTCGATCACGGTCCTTGGCTCAGGGGAAACTACGGGGCACTTCCATACATACCCGTCCACAAGGTGCGCAACGGGATGCACCACGAGATGACGTGGTGGAGCCAGTCTAATGAAGGATGAGGCCCTGTCTAGCCTTGCAAACCAATAATCTCAGTCGTTACCACTGCGGATTTCGCAGGCCGCGGGGTCGTCTCCCAGCAACTTGTCGGCTGCCGAACGGTGCAGGCGCGCGGCCGCCGGATCGCCCAGCCGGTCGAGGGTGTCGGCCAGGCGCACCTGGAGCGCCGCCTGAAGGCGCAGGTCTCCGGCCCGCCGCGCGAGATCGACCGCCTCGCGGCAGGTGTGCAGCGACTCCTCGGACCGTCCGGCGTACTCCTGGATCCGCGCCATCTCGCTCAACGCCTTCGCCTGCCCCGGCACGTCCGCCAGCCTCCGGTAGCCCGCGGCGGCGGCGCGCCAGCTGCGCAGCGCGTCCCCGTACCGGCCCGCGTGGGTGTAGGCGTTGCCGAGCCGCCCGTACAGCCTGGCCTCGTCCGCGCGTTCGCCCCGCGCCAGGGCCTGGGCCAGGGCCCGGCCGAACCAGTCGGCCGCCCGCTGCCAGTCGGTGAGCTCCTGGTAGGCGCCGCCCACGGATTCCATCGCCCGGCCGGTGGCGTACGGGTCGTTCGCCGCCCGCCCGGCGTCCAGTGCGGCCCGGTAGCGCTCCAGCGCCTCCCGGGTCCGCCCGGTCTCGGCGTCCAGGTCGGCGAGGTTCAGCAGGGCCGCGGCCTGCTCGCGGTGCAGGCTCCGGCGCTCGGCCACGTCCAGGACCAGCCGGTGCAGCCCGTACAGCTCGGGTGCGGCCTCCGCGGTGCCGCGGTGCTCGGCGAGGGCCCGGACGAGTCCGGCGACGAGCCGGCGGGCCAGGGTGTCCAGTCCCCCGTCGGCCACGGCCAGCTGGGCGGCCGCGGACAGGGCGGGAAGCCGGGTGTCGAGCCAGGTGGCGGCGGACCGCCGGTCGGGGAAGCGGAGCGCGCGGGGCAGCCCCTCCAGCAGTTCCCGTACGTCCTCGCCCTCCGCAGTGGCCATGACCCCGCACGAGTGCAGCAGGCGTACGGTGCGCTCCAGCATCCTCGCCCGGGCCAGCTGGACCTCGGCGGGCCGCTCCCGGGTCTCCAGCAACGGGCGGATCAGCGGGACGAGGCAGCCGGGCAGCAGGAACAGCCCGTCGGAGCCGTGCCGCAGCAGGCCCAGCCCGGCGAACTCCTCCAGGACGGACTGGGCGGCGGCCACGGAGCAGCCGGCGAGGGCGGAGGCGGTGTGCGAGTCGACGATGCCGGCGGGCGCGAGCGGCAGCAGTCGCAGGGTCCGCTGGGCGGGCTGCGGCAGCGACTCGTAGACGAGCCGGAAGCCTCGGCCGAGCGGGCCCTCGCCGTCGGACGGCATGTCGTGCAGCTGCTTGGCGGTGTCGGAGACGGAGGCCTTGGGGTGCGCGGCGAGCCATCCTCCGACGAGGGCGAGCACGGCCGGCTGTCTGTCGCACACCTCGGCGAGCTTGTCGGCGGAGCGCGGGTCGACGGCGATGCGGGTGGTGCCGATGCGCTGGGCGAGCATCTCGACGGCGGAGGCGGTGTCCAGGCCTCCGAGGGTGCAGGGGCGGACGTCCGGGATCCCGGTCAGGGGCCCTTCGGCGGTGAGGACGACCAGGCAGTCCGGGTTGTCGGGCAGCAGCGCGTCGACCTGGTAGGGGTCGGAGGCGTCGTCGACGAGGAGGACGGCCCGCCGCCCGGTCAGGGCGGTGCGCAGGGCGGAGCTGAGCTCGTCCTCGGCGGCGCCGGGCGGGGTGGGTTCCCCGAGTCCCTCAAGGAGGGTGCGCAGGGCGCGTTCGGTGGCGATGGCCCGGCCGCCGGGCGAGGTCAGCCGGACCCGGAGCAGCCCGTCGGGGTAGTCGGCGGCGATCTCGCGGACGAAGGCCTCGGCGAGGGCGGTGCGGCCGGAGCCGGGGCGCCCGGCGATCAGCAGCAGGCGCGCCCGGGGGGCCTTGGCCTTGCGGCCGGAGAGGGTGTCGAGACCCGTGCGCGCGATGTCCTCGCGCAGCTCCTTCAGCTCACGCCGCCGCCCGACGAAATCCGCCACGGATCCGCTCCTCTCCCTGCCTTCGGGGTGCGAGCGTAGTTCACGCTGAGCGACGACCCGTGGGGAGCGCGGCGGGCACATCGCCCGATCGGATCAGCCGATGGTCACACCGCCCTCCATCCGGCCCATCCGGCCCGCCCTACGACGGCCCGCGCCCGGCGACGGCGACGGCTCAGGCCTCGTACGGGCGGGCCGGCCAGGGCGCCTGCGGGTCGCGCAGGCAGTCCAGTCCGCCCTCCGCGGCCAGGGCGGCCCGAAGCGCCAGGACGCCGCTCACCAGGCCCGGGTTGCCCAGTTCGCCCGCCAGGACGGCCCGGACCAGGTCGGCGAGCGGGACGCGGGACAGCTCCATGTCCGCCTCTTCCTCGGACGCCTCGAAGCGCTCGCCGTCGGCCTCGGCGAGGTCGCGCGCGAGGAAGACCCGCACCGCCTCGTCCGACCCGCCGGGCGAGGAGAAGAAGTCCACCAGCACCCGCCACTCCCCCGCCGTGACGTGCGCCTCCTCGTACAGCTCACGCTGCGCGGCGCGCAGCGGGTTCTCGCCGGGCACGTCGAGCAGGCCCGCGGGCAGCTCCCACAGCTTCCACCGCACCGGGTGCCGGTACTGCTTGAGGACCAGGACCCGCTCCTCCTCGTCGAGGGCGAGGACGCACACGGAGCCCGGGTGCGCCTGGTAGTCACGGGTGGCCACGGAGCCGTCGGGCATCCGCACCTCGTCCGTCACCACCGCCGTCTTGCGGCCCTCGAAAGGCCGGCGGCTCGACAGCGTCTCCCACGACTCGGCCGTGTCCTTGATGTTCATTCCCCGAAACCCTCCACACGCGCGACGGCCGGGGTGCGGATGCCCGCACCCCGGCCGTCTACGTTATGCGGTCGTCACTCGCCCGACTGCTTGCGCTCCACCGCGGCCTTCACCAGGCCGGCGAAGAGCGGGTGCGGACGCGTCGGGCGCGAGCGCAGCTCCGGGTGGGCCTGGGTGGCCACCAGGTAGGGGTGCACCTCGCGCGGGTACTCGACGTACTCGACGAGCTTGTTGTCCGGGGAGGTTCCGGAGAAGACGACGCCCGCCTTCTTCTCCAGCTCGCCGCGGTAGGCGTTGTTGACCTCGTAGCGGTGGCGGTGGCGCTCGTCCACGTACGCCTGGTCGCCGTAGACCTCGCGGACGATCGAGCCCTCGGCCAGCTTGGCCGGGTACATGCCCAGGCGCATGGTGCCGCCCAGGTCGCCGGCGCCCTCGACGAAGGCGAGCTGCTCCTCCATGGTCGAGATGACCGGGTGCGGGGTGGAGGAGTCGAACTCGGTGGAGTTGGCCTCGGGGATGCCGGCCAGGTTGCGGGCGGCCTCGATGACCACGCACTGCAGGCCCAGGCACAGGCCGAGCAGCGGGACCTTGTTCTCGCGGGCGTAGGTGATCGCGCCGACCTTGCCGTCGACACCGCGGTCGCCGAAGCCGCCGGGGACGCAGATCGCGTCGACGTCGGACAGCTGGGCGGCGGCGCCGGCCGGCGTCTTGCAGTCGTCGGAGGTGACCCACTTGATCTGGACGCGGGCGCGGTTGGCGAAGCCGCCGGCGCGCAGCGCCTCGGTGACCGACAGGTAGGCGTCCGGCAGGTCGATGTACTTGCCGACGAGCGCGACCTTGACCTCGTGGTCGGGGTTGTGGACGCGGTCGAGGAGGTCCTCCCAGACCGTCCAGTCCACGACGCGGAACGGCAGGTCGAGCTTGCGCACGACGTACGCGTCGAGGCCCTCGGTGTGCAGGACCTTGGGGATGTCGTAGATCGACTTGGCGTCGATGGCCGCGACCACGGCCGCCTCGTCCACGTCGCACATCAGCGAGATCTTGCGCTTGATGGAGGTGGGGACGTCGCGGTCGGCGCGCAGCACGATCGCGTCGGGCTGGATGCCGATGTTGCGCAGGGCGGCGACCGAGTGCTGGGTCGGCTTGGTCTTCAGCTCGCCGGAGGGGCCGATGTAGGGCAGCAGAGAGATGTGCACGACGAAGACGTTGTCGCGGCCGACCTCGTGGCGGACCTGGCGGACGGTCTCCAGGAACGGCAGGGACTCGATGTCACCGACGGTGCCGCCGACCTCGGTGATGACGACGTCGACGTCCTCGGTCGCCATCCGGCGGATGCGGTGCTTGATCTCGTTGGTGATGTGCGGGATGACCTGCACGGTGTCACCGAGGTACTCGCCGCGCCGCTCCTTGGCGATGACGGTGGAGTAGACCTGGCCGGTCGTGACGTTGGCCGAGCCGTCGAGGTCGACGTCGAGGAAGCGCTCGTAGTGGCCGATGTCCAGGTCGGTCTCGGCGCCGTCGTTGGTGACGAACACCTCGCCGTGCTGGAACGGGTTCATCGTGCCCGGGTCGACGTTCAGGTACGGGTCGAGCTTCTGCATCGTGACCCGCAGACCGCGCGCCTTCAGCAGCGCACCCAGGCTGGAGGCCGTCAGGCCCTTGCCGAGGGACGAAGCGACACCCCCGGTGACGAAGATGTGCTTGGTCGTCGTGGATTTGGGCGGCATCGCCAAGAGGGGGCTCCCGTGGTCGCGAAGTGAAGTGCGTCCGGCGCCGGCCACCGTCGAACCGGAAGGTCTCAGGGGGCGCCGAAGCTGCGGTTTCGGGGTGCCTGATGCACACAGGCGGACCACCGATCCACGGGGTACCAGCCTATCAGCGCCCGGCGCGCTCCGCCTCCGGCCGCGCGCCGCGCCGGCGGTCCGACCGCCCGCTACCGCATGGCCTACCGCCGATCGGGCGACATCCGTCCTGGTCACCCGTTCGGACGAGCGGCACTGTCGCCTGACTCGAAGAGATCACTAGGGTGCCGTCATATCCTGCTCGGATATCGCTGCACATCGCCGCCGAGCAGTCCGGCAGACGGCGTAACCCGGCCGCATCCGGAATCATGAGCTCAGTGCGGGGATCCACACACGGAAGACCGCGCAACCGCGCAATGCAAGCGCCCTTCGGGGCGGACGTGGCCGTTTCGACTGGAGAAGCAACGTGTCCGGGCGCATCGAGGATTACGCACTGATCGGAGACACGCAGACCGCCGCACTGGTCTGCCGGGACGGATCGGTGGACTGGCTGTGCCTGCCACGGTTCGACTCCCACGCCGTCTTCGCGAGCCTTCTGGGCACGGAGGACCACGGGTTCTGGCGGATCGGCCCGGCGGGCTCCGGGGCTCCGTACGCCGACCGGCGCCGCTACCAGGGCGACTCGCTGGTCCTGGAGTCGGAGTGGGACACCCCGGACGGCACCGTCCGCGTGATCGACTTCATGCCGCCCCGCGAGGACCACGCCCCGCAGCTGATCCGCATCGTCGAGGGCGTCAGCGGGCGGGTGCAGATGCGCTCGGCGCTGCGGATGCGCTTCAGCTACGGGCGGGTCGTGCCGTGGGTGCACAAGGTGGACGGCCGGACCGTCGCCGTCGCCGGCCCCGACTCGGTCTGGCTGGACAGCGACGTGCAGACGTACGGCGAGGATCTGACGACGTACTCCGACTTCGCCGTCGGCCCCGGCGACCGGGTGGCCTTCTGCATCAGCTGGCAGGCCTCGCACCGCGGCGCACCGGAGGTCCCCGACGCCCCGGCGGCACTGACGGCCACCACCGCGTTCTGGCGCGAGTGGGTCGACCACTGCACGTACCACGGCCCCTACCGGGAGGCCGTGATCCGCTCCCTGATCACGCTCAAGGCGCTGACGTACGGGCCCACCGGCGGCATCGTCGCCGCGCCCACCACCTCGCTGCCCGAGGAGATCGGCGGCGTCCGGAACTGGGACTACCGCTACACCTGGCTCCGGGACGCGGCGATCACCCTCTCCTCGCTGCTGCGCACCGGCTACCGCGAGGAAGCCCAGGCCTGGCGCGAGTGGCTGCTCCGCGCGGTGGCCGGGGACCCGGAGAACCTGCAGATCATGTACGGGATCGCGGGCGAGCGGGAGCTCGGCGAGACCGAGCTGGACTGGCTGCCGGGCTACGAGGACTCCCGCCCGGTCCGGGTCGGCAACGGGGCCGCGCACCAGCTCCAGCTGGACGTCTACGGCGAGGTCACCGAGGCCCTGCACCTGGGCCACATGACCGGCCTGGCCCGCAGCGACTACGCCCAGGGGCTCCAGCTGAAGCTGATCCGCTACCTGGAGACGCACTGGGACCAGCCGGACGAGGGCATCTGGGAGGTGCGCGGACCGCGCCGGCACTTCGTGCACTCGAAGGTGATGGCCTGGGTGGCCGTGGACCGGACGATCAAGCTGATCGAGAGCGGGGACGCGGACGGCCCGCTGGAGCGGTGGCGCGAACTGCGCGACGAGATCCACCAGGACGTGTGCGAGAAGGGCTACGACAAGGAGCGCAACACGTTCACCCAGTCGTACGGGTCGAAGGAACTGGACGCCTCCCTGCTGCTGATCCCGCAGATGGGCTTCCTCCCGCCGGACGACAAGCGGGTCATCGGCACCATCGAGGCGATCCAGCGCGAGCTGTCCACGCCCGACGGGTTCATCCTGCGCTACCCCACCGCCGGCGAGGAGGCCGGCGTGGACGGCCTGGAGGGCGACGAGGGGGCCTTCCTGGCCTGCTCGTTCTGGATGGCCGACGACCTGGCGATGATCGGACGGGTCGACGAGGCCCGCCACCTGTTCGAGAAACTGCTGGCCCTGCGCAACGACCTGGGGCTGCTGGCCGAGGAGTGGGACCCCCGACTGCAGCGGCAGGTCGGCAACTTCCCGCAGGCCTTCAGCCACGTTCCCCTGATCGACACGGCCCTGCGCCTGACGGCGAGCGGCGCGTACGGCGGCTGACCCGCCGGCGGCGGGGTCCGCCGCGCCCGGGAGGTGGGGCCCTGGGGGCCCGCCTACGCTGGAAGGGTCCTTTGCCCCCCGGCGGAAAGGGGCGGCCATGGCTCCCCTGTCGAAGGCGGGCACGGCGCTTGCCGCGCTCCGCGAGGATCTGGCCGGCGACGTGTTCGCACCCGGCGACTCGGGCTACGACGAGGCCCGGCGCGTCTTCAACGCGATGATCGACCGCAGGCCGGCCGTCATCGCGCAGTGCGAGAGCGTCGCCGACGTGGTCACCGCCGTGCGTTTCGCCCGGGACCTGGACCTCCACGTCGGGGTGCGCGGCGGCGGCCACAGCGTCGCCGGGATGGCCCTCAACGACGGCGGGGTGGTCGTGGACCTGCGCCGCATGCACGAGGCGACCGTGCACCCGGCGGCCCGGGCGGTCCGCGTGGAGGGCGGGGCCACCATGAGCCACCTGGACCGGGCCTGCCAGCCGTACGGCCTGGCCACGACGGGCGGCCGGGCCTCCACCACGGGCCTCGGCGGCTACGTGCTGGGCGGCGGCAGCGGCTGGCTGGACCGGAAGTTCGGGCTGGCCGTCGACAACCTGCTGGGCGTGGAGCTGGTGACCGCCGACGGCATGGTGGTGGAGGCCACGGCCCAGGAGAACCCGGAGCTGTTCTGGGCGCTGCACGGCGGCGGCGGGAACTTCGGCATCGCCACCTCCCTCACCCTGCGGCTGCACGAGCTGCCGGCGTTCTCCTTCGCCCTGCTGCTGGCCCTGCCGGAGCACGGGCCGGCCCTGACCCGCGCCTTCCGGGAGGTCATCGAGGGCGGCCCCGACGAGGTGGGCGGCGGCATCCTCTACCTGACGGGATCGCCGGACGAGTTCATGCCGCCGCACCTCGTCGGCACGCTGCTGGCCGCCGCGGTGGTGACGTACGCGGGCCCCGAGGAGGGGATCCGCAAGGTCGCGGCGCCGCTGCTGGCGGTCCCTCACGAGGTGGAGATCGTGACGGCGACCCCGTACGCCGACTTCCAGTGCCTGCTCGACGACCCGCCGGACCTGCGCAACTACTGGTCCGCCGAGTACCTGACCGGCTTCCCGGACGAGATGCTCGACGTGTTCTGCGCCCGCGCGTACGACATGCCGGTGCCGTCGGGCTGCCAGCACGTGCTGTTCCCGCAGGGCGGTGCGATCGCCTCCGGCCCGCCCCAGTGGCCGGTGCCGTACCGGGACGCGCCGTGGGTGGTGCACCCGTTCGGGATCTGGGAGGACCCCGCGGACGACGAGCGCGCCGTGCGGTGGGTCAGGAACGTACGGGCCGACGCACAGCCGTGGAGCACGGGCGCGGTGTACCTGAACTTCACCGGCGACGAGGGCCCGGAGCGGGTCGCGGCGGGCCTCGGCACGGAGAACCTGCGCAGGCTGGGCGAGGTGAAGCGGCAGTACGACCCGGACAACGTCTTCCGCTTCAACCACAACATCAAGCCGCTGTAGCGACGGCCCGGGCCGGACGGTAGCGTCCCGCGCTATGGACGACCAGGGCGGGATCACCGTTCAGCGGGCACTGGAGCTGCCCGGGCTGCGCAGCGGACTGCCGGAGGTGGTCGCCTGCGCCGACCGCCTCGGCCGGACCGTGCGCTGGGTGCACGCGGGCGAGGTGCCCAACATCGCGTCCCTGCTCAAGGGCGGGGAGTTGCTGCTGACCACGGGTCTGGGCCTGGGCACCCGGCCCGCCGAGCAGCGGGCCTTCGTCCGCCGCCTCGCGGAACGCGGCATCGCCGCCCTGGTGGTCGAGCTCGGCCCGCGCTTCACCCGGCTCCCGGCGACCCTCGTGGACACGGCGCGGGCCGCCGGGCTGCCGCTGGTCCAACTGCACCGCGAGGTCCCGTTCGTGGCGGTGACGGAGGAGGTCCACACCGAGATCGTCAACGGCCACTACGCACTGCTCCAGCGCGCCGAAGAAGTGCACCGCCGGTGCACGGAGGCCCTGCTCAGCAGCGGCGGAATCCCCCAGGTGCTGCACGTCCTGGCCGACTTCACCGCGAACCCGGTGTTCCTGGAGACCGTCGACGGCCAACTCCTCTACGGGGCCGGACCGGGGTCCGGGGAGGCCGCCGCGGATCCGCTCCAGGTCTGGGAGGGGCTGCGCGGCCAGCGGGAGGCCGGGCCCTCCGGCCACACCGTCGTCGTCGACGTGCCCGGCGGCGGCCACGGCGCCGGCTCGGTACGGGCGCGGCTCGTGCTCCTCGGGGTCTCGGCGCCGCTGATGCCCGTGCACCGCATGGCGGCCGAGCGGACGGCCGGCGTGCTGGCCGTCGTCCTGATGCAGGCCCGGCAGGAGGAGGAACTCGCCGCCCGCGGCCGCGGCGACTTCCTCACCGACCTGGCCGAAGGGCGGATCTCCGCCGAGGACGCCCCCGCGCAGGCCCGTGTCCTCGGCTTCCGGCCGGGACCCGGGCCGCTGCTGCCCGTCGTGATGCGCCTGTCGGCCGACCTGGGCCCGGCGGGGAACTGGGCCGTGCTGGCCCGTGCCGTCCTGGAGGAGCTGTCCGCGGTCGGCGTGCCGGTGCTGCTCGGGGTCCGGCCGGTCGAGGGCCGGGTGCCGCTGCTGGTGTCGCTGCGGGCCGAGTCCGAGCGGACCGCCGTCGCGGACCGGGTCGCCGCCGCCCTGCGGGCCGGGGTGGAACGGGCCGGCCTGGGCCGGGCCGCGGCCCCGCCGGCCGTGGTGGTCGGCGTCGCGGGCGGCTGGGCGGCCGTCTCCGCCGGGCTGCGGCACGCGGCCGAGACCGCCACCGCCGCCCACGGGCTGCCCGCCCGGCCCTGGTACGACGCCCGGCGCCTCGACATCGACCTGCTGCTGTGGCGGCTGCGGGAGCATCCCGACCTGGCGGCCTTCGTGGACCGGGCGATTGGGGCGCTGAGGGCCCACGACGCCACGTCCCGGCCTCCGCTGCTGCCCACGCTGGAGACGTACCTGGCGCATGCGGGGCGGAAGGCGGAGACGGCGCGGGAGCTGCACCTGAACCGGCAGACGCTGTACAACCGCCTGGCCCGCATCTCGGAACTCCTGGGCACGGACCTCGACGACCCGGAGACGGTCCTCTCCCTCAGTCTGGCCCTGCGCGCCCGCCGCCACGCCGGGCCTTCCTGACGCGCTCCGGGTCCGCGCGGTGGTCCGGTCCCCGGATCGAGGGGGCCGCTTCCACCGCGGCGGCCCGCCCGGCGAGGAGCCGCGCCCGCGGGGTCGCCGCTGCCGGGGCTCGGTCGAAGCGTCGCGGGAGCTGCCGCAGGCCGCAGCCGGCGGTGCTGGGCGTCGTCGTCCCGGGGTGGGCGGCGTCGAACCGTTCGAGGGCCTTCGGACACGCGGTGTGGGACTCCGCCCGCGCCGTTCACCAGGGCGCGCCGACCGGCACGCTTCCTCCGCTCAGCGGCGGCGTTCCGTCAGTTCGTCGTAGACGGACAGGACCTGGGCGACCGTGTCGTCCTCCGACGGCCACGTCGCCGCCTGGGCCCGGCCCGCCGCCGCCAGCTCCGACCGGCGGTCCGGGTCCGCCAGGAGCCGTGACACCGCCGTCGCCAGGGCGGCCGCGTCGCCGTAGGGGACCAGCACCCCCGCGTCCCCGACCAGCTCCGGCACGCCCCCGACCGCGGTCGCCACCAGCGGCACGCCGAGCCGCAGCGCCTCCTGCGCCAGCAGCGACCGTGCCTCCCACCGGCTGGGCAACACCGCCACATCGGCCGCGGCGAGCAGCTGCACGGCGTCCCGGCGCCGCCCCAGCAGCCGTACCGGCAGCCCCTCGGCCTCGATCCGGCGGGACAGTTCGGCCCGCTGCGGCCCCTCCCCCGCGACCACCACCAGCGGTACCGGTTCCAGCTCCCGCCAGGCGCGGGCCGCGTCCAGCAGGACGGAGTAGCCCCGGTGCGGGACGAGGCTCCCGATCGCGATCACGAGCGGCCGCCCGACCGCGCCGAGCTCGGCCCGCGCCTTGCCCGGGTCGGCGCCCGGGGCGGCGCCGTCGGGTCCCGTCGGGGCGGCGGGCCGGGCCAGCCGGGCGTCCCGGGCGCCGCGGGCCCGCGCCAGGTCCACCTGGTCGGAGGAGGCGCCCAGCACCACGGCCGCGGCCCGGGCGACCTGCCGTTCCAGCAGCCGGCCCAGCCGCCCGAGCGGGCCTTCGGCCGCCGGCCCCCCGCTCTGCCAGGTCACCACCAGCGGTACGCGGCGCCCGCGCAGTGCGAGCAGGGCCCGTACGGCCGCCCGTACGCCGTGAGCGTGCACGACGTCCGCCCCGGCGCAGGCGGCCCGCATCGCGCTCACCGCGTCGGGCGCGAACTGTGCTCCGGCGCCGGTGAAGTCGTACTCTCCCTCCGCCTCGACGGGGGCGCACACCGTGACGCGCACCCCGCGTGCGGCGAGTCCGGTCGCGAGGGACCGTACGTGCGCGCTGCTGTCCGCGCCGGCACCGTCGAGCACCTGGACGGTGCGCAGGGGCGGCCGACCGTACGGCTGTGCGGGGGCCGGGAACGGGACCGGGGAGCTGCTCACGGGCCGGCTCCTGGATGAGGGGGCAGAGGACGCCGCCCAGGATGCCAGCCCGCACGCGCGTACCGGGACCATACGGGTGCGGATCCCGCACGAGATACCGTCACACGCCCCCGAGCCTCACCCACACGGCGTAGCGCCTCGTCATCCCGGCGCCACCTTCGCGCCACCCCACGCCTCCCCCCTCGCCACCCCCGCCGCCCTGCGCCACCGCCTGCGCCGACGCCTTCCCGGCGGCGCCCGCGTGCGCGCCCGAGCGGAGGGGGAGCGCGCGAGCGCACGGGGGCTTACGGGGCTGAGGGACAGGGGTACCCATGCCGAGGGCCCGGAGCGCCGTGCGCCCCGGGCCCTCGCGGCCGCTCCGCTACGCGTCGGCGCGTGCCGCCGCCAGCAGTTCCTCGGCGTGCGCCCGCGCGGAGACCGAGTCCTCGTGGCCCGCCAGCATGCGCGACAGCTCGCGGACGCGGTCCTCGCCCTCCAGGACGGTGACGCCGCTGCGGGTCACCGAGCCGTCGTTGGTCTTCTCGACCAGCAGCTGCCGGTCCGCGAAGGCCGCCACCTGCGGCAGGTGGGTGACGACGACGACCTGCGCCGACTTGGCGAGCTTCGCCAGGCGCCGGCCGATCTCGACGGCCGCCTTGCCGCCGACGCCCGCGTCGACCTCGTCGAAGAGGTACGTCGGCACGGGGTCGGAGCCCGCGAAGACGACCTCCACGGCCAGCATGACGCGCGACAGCTCACCGCCGGACGCGCCCTTGGCGATCGGTCGCGGCTGCGCACCCGGGTGCGGCGCGAGCAGCAGCTCGACCTCGTCGGCGCCGGAGGGCCCGTAGGCGACGCGCCGGCCGCCGACCTCGACACCGTCCGCGTCCTCCACCTGGCGGACGTCGATGGTCACCCGGGCGTGCGGCATCGCCAGCGAGGCCAGCTCCTCCGTCACGGCGGAGGCGAACCGCGTCGCCGCCTCCGTCCGGGCGTCCGTCAGGGCCTGCGCGAGCTGGGAGAGTTCGGCGGCGAGCCCGTCCCGCTCGGCGGTGAGCTCCGTGATCCGCTCGTCGTCGCCGTCGAGCTCCAGCAGGCGGGCGGAGCCCTTCTCGGCCCAGTCCAGCACGGCGTCGACGGAGTCGCCGTACTTGCGCGTCAGCTGGGTCAGGGCCGCCCGGCGCTCCTCCACCGCGGCGAGCCGCAGGGGATCGGCGTCCAGGTCGTCGGCGTAACCGGCGAGCTCGCCGGCCACGTCGGACAGCAGGATCTGGATCTCCCCGATCCGTTCGGCGAGCGACCCGAGCACCGGGTCGTGGGACCGTACGACCTCCAGGGCCCGGTGCGCGCCCGCGACGAGCGTGTTCGCGTCGACGCCCTCCGGGTCCTCAACGTCGCCGGCCAGCGCCGCGTGCGCGATCTGGGCCGCCGAGGCCAGCGCTTCGGCGTGGCCGAGCCGTTCGGCCTCCGCGGCCAGCTCCGCGTCCTCACCGGCCAGCGGCTCCACGGCCGCGATCTCCTCCAGCCCGAACCGGAGCAGATCGGCTTCCTGGGCCCGCTCCCGGGCCCGGGTGGTGATCTCGTCGAGCTCGGCGGCGACGGCGCGCAGCCGCCGGTACGCGGCCGCGTACTTCTCCAGGGGGACCGCGACGGCGTCCCCGGCGTACCGGTCGAGGGCCTGCCGCTGCCGGGCGGGCCGCAGCAGCCCCTGCTGGTCGGTCTGGCCGTGGACGGCGATCAGGTCGTCGGCGAGCTCGCCGAGCAGGCCGACGGGCACGGCCCGGCCGCCGACGTGGGCGCGGGAGCGCCCTTCGGCGGACACGGTCCGGCTGATCAGCAGGGTGCCGTCGTCGAGCTCGGCTCCGGCCTCCTCGGCCCGTACGGCCGCGGGCGCGCCGGGGCGCATGACGATCCGGCCCTCCACGACCGCCGCCTTGGCGCCGATCCGTACGAGGGCCGGGTCCGCGCGCCCGCCGAGCAGCAGCCCGAGGCTGGTGACGACCATCGTCTTGCCCGCGCCGGTCTCGCCGGTCACCGCGGTGAAACCGGGCGACAGCTCGACCACAGCGTCGTCGATGACCCCGAGCGACCGTATCCGCATCTCCTCAAGCACGGGACGACCATACCGAGGTTTGACCGGTGGCATGTGACGTCACCCGTCGAGAGTTCTCCGAACGGATGTGCTATTAACGACACCCGGCGGGCTCACGCGCCGGGTGCCCCTCCGGCACTAGTGCGGGGCGCCGCGCCAACCCGCCACGGGCAGCGCGAACTTGGCGACGAGCCGGTCGGTGAAGGACGCGTGGTGCAGCCGCGCGAGTCGTACCGGCACCGCCCCGCGGCGGACCTCCACGCGGGCCCCGGCAGGCAGCTCCATCATGCGCCGGCCGTCGCACCACAGCACCCCGTGCGGGACGCCGGCCTGCACCTCCACGGCCAGCACCGAGTCCGGCGAGGTCACCAGCGGCTTCGCGAACAGCGCGTGCGCGCTGATCGGCACCATCAGCAGCGCCTCCACCTCCGGCCAGACCACCGGCCCGCCCGCCGAGAAGGCGTACGCCGTCGAACCCGTCGGGGTCGCGCAGACGATCCCGTCGCAACCGAAGCCGGACACCGGGCGCCCGTCGATCTCCAGGACCACCTCCAGCATCCGCTCGGGGGCCGCCTTCTGGACCGCGGCCTCGTTCAGCGCCCAGTCGCGGTGGACCACGTCGCCGTTGGTCCGCACCAGCACGTCGAGGGTCATCCGGTCCTCGACCTCGTACGCCCGCGTCACCACCCGGTCGACGACCTTGTCCAGGTCGTCCCGCTCGGCCTCGGCGAGGAACCCCACGTGCCCCAGGTTGACGCCCAGCATCGGCACCCCCGACCCGCGCGCGAACTCCGCGCCGCGCAGCAGGGTCCCGTCGCCGCCCAGGACGACCAGCAGTTCACAGCCCTCCAGCGCCTCCGGGGTGCCCTCGGCCACGAGCTCCACCTCGGGCGGCAGCGGAAGGTCCCGCGCCTCGTGCTCCAGGACCCGTACGCCCAGTCCGCTCCTGAGCAGCCCCTGCACGACCAGCTCGGCGCTGCGGATGGCCGCGGGCCGCCCGGTGTGCGCGACCAGGAACACGGTCCGCCCGATCGCCGGGCGCGCTCCGCGCTCCGCGGCGGTCGCAGCCGCCGCGCCCCCCGAACCCGTGTAGCCCGTGTAACCCGTGTAACCCGTTGAAGCTGTTGAACCGTTCGATCCCGCTGAATCTGTCACTGCGGCCCCTCCGCCACTGCACGGTCGACATCCTCCGGGTCGAGTGCCGGAGCCCCCGCCCTCAGCCACAGAAAGTACTCGACGTTGCCCGACGGACCGGGAAGCGGACTCGCCGTCACCCCGAGCACCCCCAGCCCCAGCGCCGCAGCCTGCGCGGCGACCCCCCGCACGGCCTCCGCCCGCAGCTCGGGGCTGCGCACCACGCCGCCGCTGCCGAGCCTCTCCTTGCCCACCTCGAACTGCGGCTTCACCATCAGCACCAGGTCCGCGTCCGGCGCGCAGCAGGCGACGAGCGCCGGCAGCACCAGGCCGATCGAGATGAAGGACAGGTCACCGACGACGAGGTCGACGGGGATCCCGTCGATCTGCTCCAGGGTGAGCTCGCGGACGTTCGTGCGGTCCTTCACGGTGACCCGGTCGTCGCTCTGCAGCGACCAGGCGAGCTGCCCGTAGCCGA
Organism: Streptomyces sp. NPDC059851; assembly: GCF_042732005.1. Classification (NCBI taxonomy): domain Bacteria; kingdom Bacillati; phylum Actinomycetota; class Actinomycetes; order Kitasatosporales; family Streptomycetaceae; genus Streptomyces; species Streptomyces sp. NPDC059851. Next base: position 36,413 of record NZ_JBHWJJ010000055.1, read on the forward strand.
CGTCGACGGCCATCACGTGGTCAGCGCCGGCGCGCAGCAGCACGTCCGTGAAGCCGCCGGTCGAGGCGCCGGCGTCCAGTGCGCGCCGGCCCTCGACGACGAGGCCCCGCGGCTGGAAGGCGGCGAGCGCGCCCGCCAGCTTGTGGCCGCCCCGGGAGACGTAGTCGGGGTCGGTGTCGTCCTTGAGGACGACGAGCGCCGCGCTGGTCTCGACCTGGGTGGCCGGCTTGGTCGCGGTGGTCCCGCCGACGGTGACCCGACCCGCGGCGATCAGCTGCGCGGCGTGCTCCCGCGAGCGGGCCATGCTGCGGCGTACCAGTTCGGCGTCCAGGCGGCGGCGTGCCACTCCTGCCACGTTCGGTTCAGCTCCTGTTTTCGTACGGTCCGGGGAGGGGCGGTGCGTCCAGCGCGGTCAGCACCTCGCGCAAGCCCCTGTGCACATCCTCGTACACCGCGACGTGCCGGTCCGCCGTGAGGTGGTCGGCTTCGGCCAGCCGCTCCAAGTGCGCGTCGACCGCGGCGTGCCCGGTGGGGGTGCGGACGAGGTCCAGCGGCGCGGCCCCGACGGGCCCGGCTGCGGCTTCGTCGGCGGCCTGCACGCCGGCGCTCGCGGCCCGCTCAGCCTCCGCGGGCGCGTCGCCGGGGGCCACGTCGAGTCCGTCAGGTCCGGTGGAGGTCCCGGTCCCCGCGGAGGGCTCGGGCACCGCGGAGGTTTCGGAGGCGTCGGGCGCTCGGTCGCTCATGCCCCGACGCTACCCCGAAGCGCGCGAGCGGCCACCCTTGGCTCTGCGGTACGGTCGAGATCACGATGGCTACGATCGCGGAGTGCCGAGCGGCACTGGACCGACTCTCCGACAACCTGGCGCGGGCCGACGGCGACGTGCGCGGCGCGGCCGCCCTCGACCGCTCCCTGAGCTGCCACATCACCGATCTCGACCGGACCTTCACGGGCCGCCTCGACGGCGGCCGGATCAGGGTCGACGCGGTCGCCCCGGGCCCGCCCGCCGCCAAGGCGCAGATCCGGCTCGCGATGACCGGCGACGACCTGGTCGCTCTGGTCACGGGCGAGCTCGCGTTCGCCAAGGCCTGGGCCGCCGGTCGGGTCCGGCTGGAGGCGGGGGTACGGGACCTGTTCCGGCTCCGGAACCTCCTGTAGCCCGGGTCCAGGGCGCCCCCGCACGGCGCCCGCGGCCCTCAGGCGGCGGCGCCGTGCGCCCGCGGCCCTCAGGCGGTGACGGCCTCGGCCCGGCCCGTGCGTGCGGAGGTGCGCGCGGCCGGGATCACCAGCGGGGTCCCCGTCTCGGGGTCGTCGATGATCCGGCAGCGCAGTCCGAAGACCTCCTGCACCAGCTCGGCGGTGACCACCTCGGCCGGCGGCCCCTCCGCGACGACCTTCCCGCCCCGCATGGCGATCAGGTGCGTGGCGTACCGTGCCGCGTGGTTGAGGTCGTGCAGGACGGCGACCAGGGTCCGCCCCTGGTTCTCGTGGAGCTCGGCGCACAGGTCCAGCACGTCGATCTGGTGCTGGATGTCCAGGTAGGTGGTCGGCTCGTCCAGCAGCAACAGCGGCGTCTGCTGGGCCAGCGCCATGGCGATCCACACGCGCTGGCGCTGTCCGCCCGACAGCTCGTCCACGCTCCGGTCGGCGAGCTCGGCGACCCCGGTGGAGGCCATCGACTCCCCAACGATCCGTTCGTCCTCCTTCGACCACTGCCGCAGCAGCCCCTGGTGGGGGTACCGGCCGCGGGCGACGAGGTCGGCGACGGTGATCCCGTCCGGGGCGACCGAGGACTGCGGCAGCAGGCCCAGGGTCTTCGCGACCTTCTTCGCCGGCATGGAGCCGATGGCCTGCCCGTCGAGCAGCACCTGTCCGGCGGCCGGCTTCAGCATCCGGGAGAGGGCGCGCAGCAGCGTGGACTTGCCGCACGCGTTGGGTCCGACGATCACCGTGAAGGAGTTGTCGGGGATCTCCACGGACAGGTTCTCGGCGATGACCCGCTGCTCGTAGCCGAGGGTCACGTTCTGCGCGGTCAGCCGCTGCTGCACCTGCGTACTCCTTGAGTCGTTCATATACGTCCCGCCCTGCGCTCCGTGACGAGCAGCCAGAGCAGATAGACACCGCCGACGAGCCCGGTCAGCACGCCCACGGGCAGCTGGTCGGCGCCGAACGCCCGCTGCGAGGCCCAGTCGGACAGCAGCAGCAGGACGGAGCCCATCAGGGCGCCGGTGAGCAGGTTCGACCCGGGCGAGCGGGTCAGGCGCCGGGCCAGCTGGGGCGCGGCGAGCGCGACGAAGGTGATCGGTCCGGCCGCGGCGGCGGACGCGGTGGTGAGCAGGACCGCCGCCAGCATGAGCAGCATCCGCACGCGCTCGACCCGCACCCCGAGGGCGTACGCGGCGTCGTCGCCCATCTCGGTCATCCGCAGGGCCCGGCCCTGCCCGAGGACCAGGGGGAACAGCACCGCGCAGGTCGCCAGCAGCGGCCACACCTGGCTCCAGTCCCGACCGGCCAGCGAGCCGGTCAGCCAAACCATGGCCCGGGTGGCGTCGACGAGCTGGGCCTTGGTCAGGAGGTACTGGATCGCCGCGACGAGCATGGCGGAGGTGCCGATGCCGACGAGGACCAGCCGGTAGCCGTTGATGCCGCGCTTGTACGAGACCAGGTAGACGAAGACGCCCGTCAGCAAGCCGCCGGCGAGTGCCCCCGCCGCCACCGCGTTCGCGTCACCCTTGAACAGGACGATCACGAGGAGCGCGCCGACCGCCGAGCCGTAGTGGAAGCCGAGGAGGTCCGGGGAGCCGAGCGGGTTGCGGGACAGGGACTGGAAGACCGACCCGGCCATGCCGAGGGCTGCGCCGACGAGCAGGGCGACGAGGACCCGGGGCAGCCGCAGGTCGTTGACGATGAAGTCGTGCGCGGGCGAGCCGTTGCCCAGCAGGGTGCGTACGACGTCCCCCGGCGCGATCTCGAAGTCGCCGGTGCCGATCAGGAGGACGGCCAGCCCCGCCACGGCGGCGGTGAGCACCAGGCCGACCGCCAGCGCCCGCGGTTCCACGCGCAGCGACAGCCCGGCGGGGCCGCGCAGCGTCCGGGTCGGGGAGCCGAACCGGGTTCGGCCCGCTCGGAGTTCGACGGTCACAGCTGGGCCATCCTCTTGCGCCGGACGAGGTAGATGAAGACGGGTCCGCCGATGAGGGCGGTGACGATGCCGACCTGGAGCTCGGCGGGCCGGGTGACGACCCGGCCGATGACGTCCGCGCCGAGCAGCAGGACGGGCGACAGGACCGCCGAGTAGGCGAGCACCCACCGCATGTCGGGCCCGGTGATGATGCGGGCCAGGTGCGGGATCATCAGCCCGAGGAAGACGATCGGCCCGCAGGCGGCGGTCGCGGCCCCGCACAACAGGGTGACGGCGAGCATGGCCCCGGTCCGGGTCCGCGTCAGGTGCGCGCCGAGCGCCCGCGCCGTGTCGTCGCCCATGGCCATCGCGTTGAGCGGCCGCCCCAGGGCCAGCGCGAGGACCGCGCCGACGACCAGGAACGGGGCCACTTGCCGGACGGTGTCCATGTTGGCCGAGGCCAGCGAGCCCACCGTCCAGAAACGGAGCTTGTCCAGCGCCTTGCTGTCCATCAGCTGTACGGCGTTGATGTAGCCGACGAGGGCGGCACTGGCCGCCGTACCCGCGAGCGCGAGGCGCACCGGCGTCGCGCTGCGGCTGCCGCCGAGCACGTACACGACGACCGAGACGACGGCGGCCCCGAGCAGGGCCCACCACACGAACGCGGTCAGGCTGGAGGCCCCGAGGAAGCTGATGGCCGACACCACGGCGGCGGCCGCCCCGGCGTTGACGCCGAGGATGCCGGGCTCCGCGAGCGGGTTACGGGTCAGCGCCTGCATCACGGCGCCGGACAGCCCGAGCCCGATGCCCACCATCAGCCCGAGGAGGGTGCGCGGGATGCGCAGATCGCGCACCACCACGTCGGAGGGCGTCCCCGCGTAGTGGAACAGGCCGTGCCAGACCTCGTCGAGGGGCATCTGCTTGGCGCCGACCGCGATGCTAGCCACCACGACGAGGGCCAGCAACACGAAGGCGCCCAGCAGGCCGGCGGCGCGCGCCGCGTGTCGCGCGCGCGGGGCGGCGACCGGCGCAGCGCTCTGTTCAGGGGGACTCTCGACCAACACGGAGGTTAGGTTAGCCTACCCTGGGCGTTTCCTTGATCCTGCGTTCCCCGATTCTGACGCCTACAACCCGGTCCTGGCCAGCGCCTTCCCCGCGTCCAGCGTGCAGGCCCCTTCCCCCGCCCAGGTCCACGCGGCCGCGCACAGCGCCCGCAGCCCGTCGACCTGGTCGCCCGCACCGCGCAGTTCGAGTACGCCGTCCCCGGCGGCCGCGGTCCAGCCGCCGCAGCGGAAGCCCTCCCCGGCCGGCTCGACCTCCGGCTGCCCGGTCAGCAGCCCGCGCAGGTCCCGGTCCACGTACGTCGGCCGGTGCCGGGGCTCGGCGCGCAGCAGCTGCGCCCCGTCCGCGATGCCGGTCAGCACCAGCAGCGAGTCCACCTCGCCGTGGAACGCCCCCTCGATGTCGGTGTCCAGCCGGTCCCCGACCACCAGCGGCCGCCGTGCTCCGGTCCGCAGCACCGTCTCCCGGTGCATCGGGGGCAGCGGCTTGCCCGCCACCTGCGGCTCGGCACCCGTGGCGATCCGTACGACCTCCACCGCCGCCCCGTTGCCGGGGCCGATGCCCCGCCCGGTCGGGATGGTCAGATCGGTGTTGGACGCGTACCACGGCACCCCCCGGTTGACCGCGTACGAGGCCTCCGTGAGCCGCCCCCACGGCAGGTCGGGTCCCCCGTACCCCTGGACGACCGCGGCGAGGCCCTCCTCGTCGGCCGAGTCGACCGGCACCAGTCCGCGCTCGCGCAGCGCGACCCGCAGTCCCTCCCCGCCGATCACCAGCACCTTCGAACCCAGCGCCACCTGCTCCGAGATCAGCCGGGCCACCGCCTGCGCCGAGGTGATCACCTCGGCGGCCTCGGTGGGGATGCCCAGCTCGCCCAGGTGGGCGGCGACGGCGTCCGGCGTCCGCAGCGCGTTGTTCGTGACGTACGCCAGGTGCATGCCCCCGGCCCGGGCGGCGGCCAGCGACTCCACGGCGTGCCCGATGGCCGCGCCGCCCGCGTACACGACGCCGTCGAGATCCAGCAGGGCCGTGTCGTACGCCTGGTGCAGGGCGAGATCGCTGCCCGCCGGACTGGTCCTGCTCTGCCGGGTCATCCTGTGCACTCCCTGTCGGCCCGATCCACTCGATCTTCGAACGATCTCAACCAATTGCCCGCCGAGGTCTTCTTCACTCGATCATCCCGCATCGCGAGACGCGCCTTACCATGCACCAATGACCACTATTGGCACCACGCACGACGGGCTGCGCCTGATCCCCTTCCATGGCCTGCGCTACGTCCCGGAGCGCGTCGGCAGCCTTGCCGCCGTCACATCACCGCCGTACGACGTGGTGGTGCGTCCCGACGGCGTCGACTACCTGGAGTCCGCCGACCCGCACAACATCGTCCGCCTGATCCTCCCCCAGGCCGAAACGCCGGACGCCCGCAACGAGCAGGCCGCGCAGACCCTGCAGGACTGGCTGGCCAAGGGCGTCCTGAGCACGGACCCGGAACCTGCGCTGTACGTCTACGAGCAGCGCAAGGGACGCCTGATCCAGCGCGGCATCATCGGGGCACTGGCCCTCTCGGCGGCGGACGCCGGCATCGTGCTCCCGCACGAGGACGTCATGCCGCACGTGGTCACGGACCGGGCGGGGCTGATGCGGGCCACGTCCGCGAACCTGGAGCCGCTCCTCCTCACCTACCGGGGCGGCGACGCCGCGGCCGGCGCAGCCGCGGTCGTCGAGCGGACCGCCGGGCGCGCCCCCCTGTTGGCGACGACGACCGAGGACGGCGTCCAGCACCGGCTGTGGGCCGTCACCGACCCCGCCGACCAGGCCGCCATCACCTCCGACCTCCACCACCGCCAGGCACTGATCGCCGACGGCCACCACCGCTGGGCGACCTACCTGCGCCTCCAGCAGGAGCACCGGTCCCTGCAGGAGCACCAGTCGCCGACGCCGTGGGACTTCGGCCTCGTGCTCCTCGTGGACACGGCCCGCTACCCGCTCCAGGTCCGGGCCATCCACCGCATGCTGCACCGCCTTCCGCTCGCCGACGCCCTGGCCGCCGTCGAGGGGACCTTCCGGGTCCGCCCGGTCGAGGGCCCGCTGCCGCTGGCCCTGGAGGCCCTGGCGGACGCCGCGGAGCGCGGCAACGCCTTCCTCCTGACCGGGGACGGCACCTTCCACCTGGTCACGGACCCTGACCCGGAGCTCCTGCACCGGACCGTGCGCCGCGACCGTCCCGAGGCCTGGCGCCGGCTGGACGCGACCGTGTTGCACGCGACGCTCCTCGACGCGCTGTGGCGGATCCCGGACACCCCCGACCAGATCACGTACATCCACGACGCGGCGGCCACCGTCGCCATGGCCGAGCGGCACGGCGGCACCGCGGTCCTGCTGCACCCCGTACGCGAGGAGGTCGTGCGGGAGCTGGCCCGCCAGGGCGTGACGATGCCCCGCAAGTCGACCTCGTTCGGACCGAAGCCGGCGACGGGCCTGGTCCTGCGCAGCCTGGGCTGAACGCCTGGCACGGGCTGACGCCGGACACGGCGGAGGGCGGCACCCCCTCGGGGGTGCCGCCCTCCTTCACTTCACCGCTCAGGCTTTGTCGCCGTCCCGGTCCTCGTCCTCGACGGCCACGGCTTCGTCAGCGACGTCGACGACGTCGTCGCCTTCGTCAGCGACGTCGACGTCCGCGTCCGCGTCCGCCTCGGACTGCTCGATCGGCTCGTACTCGTCGTCGTCCTCGTCGTAGTACTCGGTCTGGTCGGAGGCGCGCTCGGCGCGGGCCACCTCGGCGGGGTCCTGCCCGTCGAACTCGTCCTCGTCCCGGGCGCCGTCCTCGTCGGAGTCCATCGCGTCGACGAACTCGACGCCGTCCAGCTCGGCGAGCCGGTCGGAGGCGTCCGTGGCCCCGTCCCGGTCCGACTCCAGCGCCTTGGCGAACCACTCGCGGGCCTCGTCCTCACGGCCGGCGGCGAGCAGGGCGTCGGCGTACGCGTACCGCAGGCGCGCGGTCCACGGGTGCACGGCGTTCGAGGCCAGCTCCGGGCTCTGCAGGGTGACGATGGCGGCTTCGAGCTGCCCCATGTCACGCCGCGCGCCGGCGGCGACCAGGCGCATCTCGACCTGGCCGGCCTTGTCGAGCTTCTGCACCTCGGGCTCGCCGGCCATGGCCAGCGCCCGCTCCGGACGGCCGAGGCCGCGCTCGCAGTCGGCCATGATCGGCCACAGTTCGACGGAGCCGGTCATGCGCCGGGCGGCACGGAACTCCGCGAGCGCCTCGCTGTACTTCTGCACGGCGTACGCGGCGAAGCCGGCGGCCTCGCGGACGGCGGCGACGCGGGAGGCCAGCCGCAGGGCGATCCGCGAGTACGCGTACGCCCGCTCCGGCTCCTCGTCGATCAGGCGGGCGACCATGACCAGGTTCCGGGCGACCTCTTCGGCCAGTCCCTTGGGCAGGCTCAGGAGTTCCTGGCGGACGTCGGCGTCGATCTCCATGCCGGTGACGTCCTCGTCGATCGGCAGCCGCTTGACGGGCTCACGGTCGCGGTCCCGGTCGCGGTCCGGCCGGCCGCCGTCGCGGTCGCGGTCGCCGCGGTAGCCGCCGCGGTCGTCGCGCCCGCGGTACCCGCCACGGTCGCGGTCGTCACGACGCCCGTACGAGGGACGCTCACCGCGGTCGTCACGGCGGTAGCCGCCACGCTCGCCGCGGTCACCGCGGTCGTCACGCCGGAACCCACCGCGCTCGTCGTCCCGACGCCCGTACGAGGGACGCTCGCCACGGTCGTCGCGGCGCGGGTACGAGGGCCGCTCACCGCGGTCGTCGCGGCGGAAGGACGGACGCTCGCCACGGTCGTCACGACGCGGGTACGAGGGACGCTCGCCACGGTCGTCGCGGCGGAAGCCACCGCGCTCGTCGTCGCGGCGCGGGTACGAGGGCCGCTCACCGCGGTCGTCGCGGCGGAAGGACGGACGCTCACCGCGGTCGTCGCGGCGCGGGTACGACGGGCGGTCCTC
>NZ_JBHWJJ010000056.1:0-43984 GCF_042732005.1 Streptomyces sp. NPDC059851
GCCGCGCACCGCACCGGTGCGGTGCGCGGCCCCGCCCGCCGGCCCGACCCCACGGCCGGACCGGCGCAGGGCCCGCTCAGCCGAGGCGGGTGAGCCGGGTGCCGACGGAGGGCTCGGTCAAGGCGTTGCGGACGGCCACCGGCACGCTCTTGGCCCCTTCTCCCTCACCGGCCGTCAGGGTGCCGACCTCCGTGCCGGCCTTCGCCTCGTGCGGCAACGGCGGGGCGCCGGCCGCGGCGACGGTGAGCTTGAACTGCTGGCCCGGAACACCGATCACGTTCAGGTCCTTGGTGGCCACGAGCGGCGTGCGGCCGCCGAGGCCGTCGTCCACGTATCCGACCGTGTCGCCCTTGCGGACGAGCGGGGTGGCCGCCAGGGCCGTACGCACCGCTTCGATGATCTTCTTGCTGTTCGCCTGCACCAGGGCCAGGCTGTTGATCGCGTTCAGGTCCGGTCCCTCCACGCGCTGCTCCATCAACGTGCCGACGATCAGCGGGGTCTCGTCACCGACCGACTTGTACGCCGCCCACATCAGTGCCCCGCCCGCCGGCGTGCTGGAACCCGTCTTGATGCCGCGGACGCTGAGGCCCTGAACGCTGAGCAGGCCGTTGTTGTTGCCGAGCGGCTCGGGCAGACCCTTGATGGGTGCGCTGGGCATGGCGACGATCGAGCGGAAGACCTCGTCCTTCATCACCGCCTCGGCCAGCTTCAATTGGTCGGTGGCGGTGCTGACGGTGCCGGCGTCCAAGCCGCTGGGATCCGTGTAGGTGGTGTCCTTCATCCCGAGGTCCCGGGCGGCGGCGTTCATCTTCTCCACGAACGCGGTCTCGGAGTCGCTGCCGGTGTCCCAGCGGGCCAGCAGCCTGGCCACGTTGTTGGCCGACGGGATCATCAGCATCTTCAGCATGTCCTGCTGGCTGAACTTCGTGCCGGCGGTGAGCCCCTGGATCCGGGACTCGTCCTCGGAGTTGCCCTCGACCACGGCCTTCGCGTCGACCGTGATGTCGGGACCGGGATCGTTCTTGCGCAGGGGGTGGCCCTTGAGGATCACGTAGGCCGTCATCACCTTGGCCACGCTGGCCGTGGCGACGGGCTTCTGCTCGCCGAACGAGCCTATGTCGCCGGAGCCGGGAACCCGGACGGCCCCCTGGCCCTTGGCGGGCCACGGGATCGAGAACTGCCCGTCGACGGTGCGACCGGTCTCGGCCGCGACGAGCCGGGGGGCGGGGAGCGGACGCAGCAGCTGGGCGCCGACGTAGGCCCCGGCGAGGAGCAACAGGATCGGCGTCCACACCTTGACGCGGCGCAGCGCCGTCCGGCGGAAGGTCTCCGGCGGAGGAGGCGTGTTCGTCAGCTGGGCCAGCAGATCCAGCGGCGGCTCGGGCGCTGCGGACGCGTGGGGCTGGGAGGGGGGACCGGACCGCGGCGCCGCGGGCGTCGGCTCGTCCAGCGGCTTGAGGGCGACGAACCGGCTCGTCCGCTCGGTGTCGCCGTCCTCTCCGCGAGCCCATGCGGGCACCTTCCGGCCGTCGCCGTCGCCGTCGGCCGTGGCCTTGGTGCCGGTGGCGGTGGCGGTGGCGGTGGCGGTGGCGGACTGGCTTCCTCGGCCTTGGGGCCCGTCGGCGTCCTTCGCCGCGACCGAAGGCTCGGCTTCCTCGTGCGCATCGCGACGCGCTTCGTCGTCGTCCCCGGCAGGGTCCGTCGCGGCGTCGGGCGCGCGCAACGTGACGGTTCGCGTGTCCTCGCCTCCGCCATCGGAGTCGGCCGCGGAGGCCCCGCCCCCGGCCCCGGTCTCGTCACCCGGCGCGGCGGCGCGCGTCGCCGGCTCGGCCCCGGCCTCGGCCTTGGCCTTGGCCTTGGCCTTGCCCTTGTCACGCGTCGGCTTGGTGAGCGTCAGCGTGCCATCGGCCTCCGCACCGCCTTCAGTTGCGGTCCCGGTACGGCTTGCGGGCACGTCATCCGGCTCGGGCCCGGTGTCCCGTCCCTTGCCGGCGGTGGGCTGGGACCCGCGCTCGGGTTCGTCGCCCCCTGCGGCGCCGTCGGGTTCGCTCGGCGCCCCGGTGTCCGAGGCGGACTCGGCCCCCGCCTCGGCGTCAGGGGTGTGCTTGGGTGCGGGTGACGTGACGGCTCCCGCGCCAACGGTTCCTGTGCCGCTCCCGGGCTTGGCGGGGGTGGGCGCGGGCATCGCGAGCACCTGCGTGTCGTCCGCCTTGGGCCCGGCCTTGGCTTCCGCGTCCGCGGCCGTGTCGCCCGTGTCCGTGTCCGTGTCCGTGCCCAAATCTGCCGCCACGGCCTCGGGCTCGGCCTCGACCTCGGGCTGGGTGCCGGGCCGGGCGGCTTCCGCTCGGGAGTCGGCTCCGTCCATGGCCTCGGGGCGAGTCCCAGCCGTGTCGTCGGCCGTGGTGCCGTCGGCCCCGGCGCCCGTCTTCTCCTGCACGGTGTCACGCGCAGGCTCGGGCCCGCCGGCCCCGGCCCCTTCATCCGGCTCATCGCCCGGTACGTCAGTACCGCGCCTGAGGAGCTCACCGTCTGCGTCCGCCTTTGGCGTCCCGTCAGCCGTGGACAACGCGAGGGCAGACGCGTCTTCGGCGTCGATCGCGTCCGCGTCGTCCGGTTCCGCGGTGGTGTCGTCCGGGACCGCCCCCGCGGTGGTAGTGCCCTCGACCTTCGGGTCGTCCGGAGAACCGCCCACCACCGTCATCGCCTTCATCCCAGCCCCGCCTTGCCACTCACACCGTGCAGATATCGTGCGACGGTGCCCATACGGAGCCCCGCCGCACTGCTAGATGTACGCAGCGCACCGTGCGTTCCCCCTTGCTCGCTCTTGTGACCGTTCGGCACGGCATGTCGGCCGGGTTCCGCTCCCGCGCCGCGGTCGGGCCTGCGGTGCGGCCGCCGCCATGTACGCCCTCGGGGTGGCTGGTCGCGGCGGCCGTGCGCGCCGCTGCACCGCCGCCGGGCCACCACGGTGCCGATTGAAACCCCATCCCGCGGCAGACTGTGCAGGTTGCAGCCGTTCGGCACTGCTGACCAGCGGATACAGTACGGGAACCGGTCCTACCGAGGGGCCGATCGGGGGTGACCACGAGACGGCCGCACCCTGGTCGCGGCTCTTCCGGGCCGGAGACCAATCCGATGTGAATCGTTCAGGGGGAGCCTTGTTCAGGCCCATGTCCACGTTTGCCGCGACCGCGCTCGTCGTCGGCGGTGTCTTCTTCAGTGCTGTGCCCGCCGCTGCCGTGACCGTGCAGCCGAGCGCCGTCCCGGTGGTCCTCGCCGCCGGCGGTGAGGCGGATCCGCAGTATTTGCTGGACCAGTACCACTACTGGAGCCGCATGGCGGACAAGTACAAGAAGGAGGGCAAGACCACGGAGGCCCGCAAGGCGCGGGCCCGGGCGGACGAGGCCAAGAGGCGCTACGACCGCCTGACTGCTTGCGACCGTAACCTCCACTGCTAGTACTGCAACGGCACTGGCCGTGACGGCTCGGGCCGCCGTCGGGGCGCCGAGCCGCGGGCGTGTCGCGGTGCCGGCCGGGGTACGACGGAACCCCGGCCGGGCAGTATGCAGCTGACCAACGCCGCTTCGGGGCAGGGTCCCTGAACGATGCCCCGGCACCACCTGCGTTCGGCGCCGTCGGCCGACGCCGGTCACACGTGCCCGAAACCTCGATGCCATGGCCGATGGACCGTACCGGCCCCGGAGACCCCGGTCGGCTCACGGATCGAACCGCCCGGGACCCGGAGTGTGCGTTCGGCGTAGGCTTCTTTGCCACTCAGCGCGCGGAACTCGGTCGCGCCCAGGCCCTACGCCTCCCGGAAGCTGCGGCTGAAGAGCGTCGGCCCGCTGAAGCCCCAGCGGCAACGGTGTGCACCGGGCTGACGCGAAGGCCCGTACGCGCGAGGTCGGATCGGCACCGCTGCGGGCGACGCCGTCGGATCCTGGCCCGGATGCTCGGATGCTTTCCTCCTGGCAGCGGAAGCGCTGGTGGAGGCTGCGGACGGCCGGGCCTCATCGCCGGCATGCGCGAGACGACGCTGGAGAACCGAGCCCAAGGCCGTGCTGCCGTAGCGAAGATTCCCGGTAAGAAAGCCGGACGGTCTGAGTACGCGTACTCTGACGCGGCCGGGCCGGACGGGATCCCATGGGGGTCACACGCGGGCTGCCCGCCTGCCCCAGGCACCACCACCAGGAGAACCCTTGCGTTCCGGAAAACTGCGCACGATCGCCGGCATCACCTTCGGCAACTGGCTCTCGCGGGCCTACCTCGGCCTGGCCGGCTTCCTGCTGTTGATGAGCGCCGGGAACGACGGCAGCCTGGCAGCCGGGCTCTGGGCACTGCTGCTGGCCGTGCCCACGGGGGCCGCCCTCATCGCTCTGGTCAACGCCGCCGGGGACTTGGCGCCGGAATCGGATGCGATCGTGTGGTTCATCCTGCTGTTCTCTTACCTCTTGCAGGCGTTCCTGCTGGGCCTCGTGGCGCGGGCGGTCCGACGGGCCGTCAAGCGGATCGGGCGGCGGCCCGCGACGGCACCGCAGTGGGGAAACCCTCCGGAAGAGACGCCGTAGGGGGCCGTCGAGCACCGGCCCTCCGTCGTGCCGGCCCGCTCGTCGTCTTTTTGACGCGCGGAAATCCACGGGTGCGCCGGGCCGACCACGGCAAGGTGCTCGCCTCGCCGACCTGCCGGGACGCCTCCGGGCGCAGCGGGACGGTCCGGCCGACCGCTATCCTCCACATCCGCCGCAGGGGCCGTGCGGATCCTGCTCACGCGCCCACCAGGAGTCACACCGGCAGACCCCGAAGGGTGATTGACACGTGTCGCACTTCGGCTCGGACGGTTCTTCCGGTTCGGAGACCGGACAGGGCGCCTCGGGTATTCCCGCCCGGCTCCTGCGGCATTCGCAGGACAGACTGCCCCGGCAACTGCCGCCGCGCAGGACCGAGTGGACGAGCCGTTGGTGGCCGCACTCCGTACACCGGTACTCGAACACGGGCCGGCCTATCCGAGCGGGGCGGGCTGCACGGCCGCCGCCGGTGCCAGCAGGCAGTACCAGGGTGCTGCGGACGGAACGGCCCGCGCTGCCCCGTGGCCGAATGGGGCGCCCGCGAAGCGCGCGTTGCACGCGGGCGGGAGCCAGACCGACGAGGTGCTCCTCCGCTGAGATGCGGAAGTTCGGACGTGCTCGGCGCGGCTGACCGGCCACGCAGTGCTGACGAGAAGGCTCATACTCCACAGGATGACCCAACTCGCAGACCAGCAGGGGCGATTCGGCCGTGCGCTTCGCCACGGTGTCACCCGTGCTGTCGGCGGTCCGGCTCCCGGACCGCGGGGAGGAACGATCGCAGGAATGATCACGCCGCCGCAGGTCCGCGTGGGTGGCGGTTCGGGGCGGGCCCGGAGGGGCGTTCGAGTGACCGCGTCGAGCAAGTCGGACGGCGAACCGGGCCGGCGGCCATGCCGGCCCTGGTCGGCGGACTGGTTGGAAGGGCCACCTCAAGCCCTCACCTGACCCCGGACGGGCGTGGCCGGGCCGCCGTCACAGACACGCCGCCGTCTTCCCAGACCTCCGGAACCGGAACCGGGTCGATCGGCCGGAAGCGGGACAACGGGCGTACGGGCGGGTCAGTCAGCTCGGATGGTGCTCGGGGTGGGTCTCGGTCTTCAGCGTCCAGTACTCCCCCAGGCACACATCCGGCAGCGGCGGGAAGCGGTGACCTTTCACGTCCGTGCTCCAGTGGTGCTCACCGCCGCAGTCACACTCGTAGATCCCGCTCGCGGGCACGATCTCGCCCGGGTGCCATGACGTCTGCTCCTCGCTCATGCCACCAGGTCTACGACGACCACCGCTCCACCGCCACCCAGCCCGGAGAGGAGACCCCGGGCTCGGCACGCGCGGCGTTCGGAGGCGGGGCGGTGGTCGAAGAACCGGGCGCAGGCCCGCTCGACTGCGACCGGGCTCACCCGGCGAGGTGGCGGCGACCGCCCTCACTGCCGTCCGACGGCTCGCCGTCTTGGCTGGTGTGTGGCCAGTTGCACTGCGTACGGGGCGTCTGGTTGTGCGGCTGGTGTGGCTGGGGGCCGGGCCTACGACATCCTCGTCCACCTCCACCAGGTCCGCGCTGCCGACGAACTCTCAACCGCACCCGCACCCGCAGCCGCGGCCGCGCCCGACAGCGGGAAGTGGGGTGGGGAGTGGGGAGCGGCCGGATCGGGTCCGGGCGCGGGCAGGACGACGGCCGCGAGCGACCGCCCGCGTTCGACGCACCACAGCCGACCTGGCCAGGCCCCGCGCAGTTGACCTGATCAGGTCCAGCACGTTGCAGCCGGGCCCTCGGTCATGGCTGCCCTGCTCCTGCTCCTCGCCGTGCGCACCTACGAGGAGACGGCCGTCGCACTCGCGCGGTCGAACGGGGCGCTGCGCACCGCCGAGGCCACCATCACGAAGCTGACGTCGCACACGGCGGTCGAACTGCGTGCGGCGGCAGCTGATGACGGTCGGCGGCGTCCCGGACGAGGCCGCACACGGCCTTCGCCGGGGACAGCGAATCGAGGCGGTCCCGTGGCACGGCGGGCGCCGGAACCTGGCCGCGCCGGCGAGGCTGAGGGTGGTGGTCCGGTGGATCCGTGTGCAGTAGTGCGGCGGATCGCCGCGGCAGCTGTCAGGGCCGCACCGGACGTTTGGTCGAGCCCACCACGGTGACGGCCCCAGGTACCTGCACGGTGTCGGCCGCCCGAGGGGGGGGACGGTACCCCACCCCCGCCATCTCGGAGGCTGCTCAGTCGAGACAGAATTCGTTGCCCTCGACGTCCCGCATGACGATGCACGATTCGTTCTCGTCATCGGCAGGCAGTAGTCGCTCGCGTACGGCGCCGAGGGCGACCAATCGTGCGCATTCGGCCTCAAGCGTGGCCAGGCGCTCTTCACCCACGAGTCCGGTGGCGACCCGCACGTCGAGATGCAGCCGGTTCTTGACGACCTTGGCCTCGGGAACCCGTTGGAAGAACAGTCGCGGGCCCACACCCGAGGGATCGATGCACGCGAACCATGAACCCTGATCTTCAGTTGGCAGGGAGCGATCGTAATCGCCCCAGGTGGCGAACCCCTCCGGGGACGGCGGTACGACGTACCCCAACACCTCGCACCAAAAGCGGGCGACGCGCTCGGGTTCTGCACAGTCGAAGGTCACTTGGAACTGCTTGATGGAAGCCATCGGCCCACCGTAGCAAGGGGACTCTGCTACTCATTTCCCTTTTACGTCCTGCGAGTTGACGAGACCACCCGAGGGGTACCCGTCTCGGAGCCTCATCGCCCGTCAGTGCGACGGAGTCAGGCGCGCATCTGCTCCAGGGCGTGCCTGACCGTCCCGCTGGGCTCGCGGGACCCGGCGCGCACCTCTCCCAGGGCAAGTACGGGCCGCACGGTGTCGACCAGATCGACCAGCAGGTCGGCCGTGGACGCCCACAGGTACGCGCTCCATGCGCCTCCGTCGGCCCACGGCGACAACAGGAGCAGTCGCTGCTCGTCTCCGGGACCGGCGAAGCGCCGCTGCTCCTCCCGGTCCGTTCTCGTCACAGGACGCGCTTCGAGCCGTTGCCCCAGGGTTTCGAGTTCCGCCGCGGTGACCTGCGTGGCGGTCGCTTCGAGCATGCCGGAGCCACGGAGCAGCGCGAAGTCCCACACCCGCGTGTAGACCCACTGGGCGAACGTGTCCGCGTGCGGCAGCCAGCCGCCGGGTTGCACGCCGTCCCAGGAGAGCAGCACGGGCGGGTCCTCGGAGCCGTCCAGCTGCACCGCAAGGCAGTAGACGCCCTGGTTCTCCTGGAGGAACGGCAGCAGGTCGTGCGTCAGGGGGGCGAACTCGCGTTCCTCCTGCTCCTCCAGGTCCTCCGGCCATTCCTCGTCGTCGGTCGGCCAGTAGAAGGTCTCCGGCCGGCCGAGGCTCTCGACCGGGTAGACGTGGTCGGCGTGGCGCGCCGGTTCCAGGAGCGTGGTCGCGGCGGCGAGGGAGTACCAGTCGCGTACCGACCGGGGA
Source organism: Streptomyces sp. NPDC059851 (assembly GCF_042732005.1). NCBI lineage: Bacteria > Bacillati > Actinomycetota > Actinomycetes > Kitasatosporales > Streptomycetaceae > Streptomyces > Streptomyces sp. NPDC059851. The sequence goes on from NZ_JBHWJJ010000056.1 coordinate 8,035, forward strand.
AGTGCCCGGCCGTGCTGCGCCGCGAGCGCGTCCAATCGGGCAACGGCCGCATCCGAGCGCTCGGCGCTCGCATCCGCGAGGGTCAGGGCGGTCGCCAGGTAGTCCATGTCCCTCAACCGTTCGTCGTCGACGTGGCGCGGTTTCGCGTCAGCGGATCTATATCAGGCCGCGCCGACGATCGGACCATCGGTCCTTCCCCTGCGGACCAGCTGACCAGGGCGCCGTGATGGTTTGCTGGATCTTGCCCTCTTGGCGGCGGTGGTCCGCCGGGCCGAGCGGATGCGGGCCGCTGTGGGTGGGAACGTCCGGGAGGCCCGCTACGTGGTCGCGCAGCCGACGAGGAGGCGGGGCGCCGTCCGTACCAGGGCGGCGGCCGCGACGCCGATCGCGGCGCCGGCCACGACGTCGGAGGGGTAGTGCGCCCCGCTGTGGATGCGCTCGATGGCCACCAGCACCGTCGGCACGGCGCAGGCGGCCCCCGCAAGGGGCCAGGTGGGCGCGACTGCCCCGGTGAACGCCACCGCAGCGGCGGTGTGGCCGGAGGGGAAGGAAGAGCTGTCCGGCCGGTCCTCGTCGCCGTGGTGCGGGATCCATTCCTTCGGCGGGCGGCGCCGCTCGACGAGCTGTTTCCCGACCCCGTTGGAGAGCAGTTCCGCCACCGCCATGCCCGCAACACCCGCGGCTGCGGCCTTGCGCCCCCTCCAGCCGCCCCAGGCCGCCATGACCGCAGCGGCCGCCCACCACACCTTCGTGTGTTCGGCCGCCTCCTCGACCCGCGGCAGGAGCCGGCGGGCCCACGCGGAGTCCCAGACGGCGATCCGCTTGGTCAGCCGATGGTCACCGTGACGTAGGGCCGCCGGAAGCCTCATGTCTTACCGCTTCCCGGCCCGCGGCCACTCCACACGGTGCTACGCCGAGCGGCGATCCGGGCGGCACGAACGAGCACGCCGCCGCGGTCACCGCATGTCCCGACGTGGAACCCGCCCTACAAACGGAATGTAGTATTCCGCCGACGTACGACAGAAGGACAGACGACATGTTCGACTCCCTTGCATCCGGCGGCGACCTCGGTCGGTTCCAGGCCGCTTCGGGCACCCGTCCCGGATCTCCGGCAGGTCTCATGTCGCGCTGCGCCGCCACCGCCATCGACCTGGTCATCGCCGTCGTGGTCATCGTCGCTCCGCTGGTCGGCCTCGACCGGACCCTCACCGGCGCCGGTGTCGCCGATGGGGATGCCCGTGTGATCTGGCGCGCCACCGCCACCGTCTGGGCCGCGGCCTTCTTCCTGCTCTACTCGCCGCTGAGCGTGTCGCGCTGGGGCGCGACTCCGGGCAAGCGGTCCCTGCGCCTCGAAGTGGTGCACTTCGAGACCGGCGAGCGCATCGGCTACGGCTCGGCCGTCGCCCGGCACCTCACGAACCTGGTGATGAGCGGCATCCCGGCGCTGTCTGTCGCCCACGTCTCGTTGATCACCCTCAGCCGGGACGGCCGCGGCCTGCACGACAGGGCGGCGGGCAGCGCAGTGATCCACCGCCGGTGACGGCACGGTCAGGGCGGGCTCAGGGGCCGGGGGTATCACTTCCGACGGAGCGGTCTCGAAGCCGTTGACGCGGCCGGACTCGGACGGCGGCACGTTCGACGCCCCCGGCCGGACGAGGGCGACGTTCCGTGACGAGCGGGTGACGACCGGTTCCCGCTCGACTGGCGGCGAAACCGCTTCCCTCCCATGATCACCGGGCTGAACGTGGTCCGCATGACGACACGGGTGATCACTCAACAAGCCATCGGCGGCTCCGACGTGCTGGAACTCGCCGAAGTACCCCTCCCTTCGCCGGGCCCGGCGAGGTCCTGGTCCGGGTACGGGCCACCGGTATGAACCCCGCGGACTGGAAGGTCCGCATCGGCAAGGTGGACTTCTTCGGCCCGCCGCCGTTCGTACTGGGCCACGAGTTCAGCGGCACCGTGGAGGCCGTCGGCGCGGGAGTGAACCGTTTCCCGGTGGGCGAGGAGGTCTACGGCTGGACCGTCCCGCCACACGGCAGCCACGCCGACCACGTAGTGGTCACCGAGGACAGGATCGCACCCAAGCCGCGCACCTCGACCACGTCGGCGCCGCCCTGCCGATCTCCGGCTTCACCGCCTACCAGGCCCTCGTCACCCTCTCCGACGTACGGCCCGGCCAGCGCGTGCTGATCCACGGCGCGGCCGGCGGGGTCGGCCACCTCGGCGTACAGATCGCCAAGGCCCGGGGCGCGTACGTCATCGGCACGGCTCGCGCCGCCAAGCACGACTACCTGCGCGGACTCGGCGCCGACGAGCTGATCGACCACACGGCGGAGGACTTCTCCACCCTGCGCGACGTCGACGCGGTGTTGGACACCATCAGCAACGACTACGGCCCGCGCTCCCCGCCCGCCCTCAAGCCGGGCGGCATCCTGGTCGACGTCGTCGGCGTCGGCGTGGACCGCACCGAGGTGACGGCCCGCGCCGCCGCACTCGGCGTGCGGTTCGTGGAGTTCTTCCTGGAGCCCACCCCGCCGTCCTGACCGCCTTCGCCGAACTGGTCGACACCCACGGCGTACGCCCCACGATCTTCGAGACCTTCCCGCTCACCGAGGCGGCGAAGGCCCACCACAGCGAAACCGGCCGGGTACAGGGCAAGATCGTCCTCGTGCCGCAGGCACTTCAACGGTTGCTCGCCGTGACGGTTGGGCAGGCGGATCCTTGGGGTCTGACCGTGGATCGGAGCGGCCTGAGTCGGCCCTGGCGGGCGGCGGCTCGAACGGCGGCGAGGGCCGGGCAGCGGGGAGCTGCGGTGTGCGGGGAACCGCGGGGCGGGCGTCGGCAGGCAAGGGCTTTCCAAGATCACAGAGCGCCCGGCCCCGTGATCGCGGTGCAGCGCCGTGTCGTCATCCCGAACCGAGCTGGCGGAATTCATGGGTGGCGCGGGGGAACAAGGTCGACAAGATGCTCGACTGCAGCTCTCCGGTAAGGGAAGTTGCGAGGAATTGGGTGCAGGACGCCGAGAAGTGTTCCCATCGGTCCCCGCGGGCCTCGTTCACCATGACGGTCCATCGGTCCGACTCAATTCCTGGCCGAACGAGCCAGTGGAGGCATTCTCCGTTGTCCGTGGTCGCCCATGGGATCACTCGGGCACCCTCGACCTCCAGTTCCGCCGGTTTCCCCTCGAATTCCCAGAGGTCTTCCAGGACTTCGGCCTGGCGCTCTGCCCATGCGATGAGGTCGTAGTGGTCGTTGGGGCAGCCCGGCTCCAGAACGTAGAGGTAGTCGTCCCAGTTGCTTCCTCCATAAACGTCGATGAGCTCCTTGTAGTCGACGGGAAGTACGACTCCAAGGCTGCGCTCGACCTCGCCCCAATCCTTGTGGCGGGTCTCGCTCGGCACTGGGGCGATGCCGAGAAGACGCGTGAGGGCGTTGGTCATAACGGGTCCTGTTTCCTGAGGGGCAACGGGTCCGGGAGGCGGGGAGGTTGGCTTCCTCCTGCAGCACCGCCTTCGTGGCCGTCGCGCCGGCAACGGGCGAGATGAAGTCCCAGGGCCTGCTCGACTGCCGGGGGCGGGTGACACGGGCCGGGCGGGGCGGCCGGGCGCAGCTGGTCGACCGGTTCGCCTCGACGCCCTCTGGAATCGAATCCGCCGTTCAGCCGTGGAAGGAGAAGTAGAGCGTGTCGTTGTAGAAGGAGGCGAAGTGTTGTTGCCAGTCCGCGCGGACCGAGGCGAGCCAGTCGTCGTTTTCGCCGGCGATCGCCGCCTCGGCCCGGGCGACGGCAGCGGGTATGTCGTGGGCGACCAGCCGTTGTACCCCGGCCACCGGGTCGTCGTCCGTGATCGACACCATCTCCCCGGTCTCCAGGATGAAGTACCTCGCCCGCTGCCGTTCCAGGTGGGCGGTGGTCTTGTCGATGCACTCGGCGAACTCGGCGTCGTCTTCGAGTCCCTGACCGACCAGGTGCAGGAGGTCGCTGAGCAGGGCGGCTCCGCTGGCATAGTCCGCGGCGATGCCGATCCGCGGATTCCAGATCATGGACGGGACGATCGTCGTTCCGTACCCGGCCATGAGCTTGTGGGCGAGCGGGACGTCCCACCTGTGCTCGGATATGCACCGGATCGCCTGGGGGTTCTCGTCCTCGGTCGGCATCGAATCAGCAGCGTAAAGGTATGAACGGTTTGCCATGGCGGCGACCCTAACAGCGCGGACCGACAGCGCCCGGTGCCGACGGCTCGAACGACCGTGCCGGGGCCGGGGTTACGGTGCCGAACCGGTCCGGCGAGCGGGTTCGCGGTGCGCGGGACCAGCCGGTGGAGGGCGTAGAGCCGCCGGGACTCCTATGCGGGTCGGGCTTGGAACCGCCCCCGCGTCCTCGTTGAGGGACGGGCCGGGGCCGGGCCGGGTCGTTGTGCCGCGGGGGCGGATCCGGCCTCGAACCGACGCGTGGCGGTGGTTATCGGCCGTTTTCGCGTAGAGGAGCCGGCAGGGTGTCCACGAGCGGGATGACGGGGCAGGCGGTTCGATGTCCGACACCGCCGCGCCGCTGTAGCTCGGCCGCCCAGCCGGAGGCTGAACGAGCGGCGCCGACGAGGAGGTTCCAGCATGCTGATCACCGTGACGCGGACCGGCGGGTTCGCGGGCCACGAGCGCCAGGCCGCCGTCGAAACGGAATGCCGCGCCGACCGCGCCGAGTTGGAGGCACTCGCCGAGCGCGCGCTCGGCGAGGACCGCCAGGCCGACCAGCAGCCGGTGGCTGACGGCTACCACTACGTCGTACAGGTCGACGGGAAGTTCATGGAACTGCACGACCCCCATCTCACCGACACCCAAAGGCGGTTGATCAGCACCGTCCTGGAGGAGGGCGCCTGACGGAACCCTTGCCGCCGGGGCGCCCGGCCACCGCGACGGGTCTTCGGGGCGCGGCGGAGGAAGGGGGTCACGGCGGCGGACGAGGAGGACCAACGGCCCGGAGGACCAACGGCCCGATCGACACGGGGGCACCGCCCCGCCGTCCGGTAAGACGGGCACCGCCCGAGGGCTCAGGCCTCCACGTACTTGCGGTAGGCCGCCCCCAGTTCGATCACGTCCACCGAGGCGTGCACCACCGGGCGGGGCCCGTCCGCCGCGCCGGACGTGTACGAGCGCAGCAGGTCGAGCGCGGCTGCGCTCAACTCGGCCTTGACCGCCTCGGACCGGCCGGCGAGCAGGCCCAGGTGCACGTGGACGACGGCGTTCTCGGGCGCGCCGTCGGCCACGTACACCTCTTCCAGGCGCCTGAAGCGGGTCTTGCAGTCGGCGACGGAGCCCCCGGCCACCTTGGCGGTGAGGGCGTGCAGGGCGAGGGCGAAGGGGCGTCGGGAGAAGACGTCGGAGAGGTTCGCCGAGTAGTCGACGGTGATCTGCGGCATGAGGCAGTCCAGTTCTGTTATGACCCGATCGGTGCGGTGTCCATGCATTCTCCCCGACCGTCGTGCGCACGGGTCACGCGGGTGAGCCGGAGGACCGGTGCGAAGAAGAACGCGCCCCAACGGTGACATGCAGGCGCAGCCGCATGAACACCACCGCTCCCCGGGCCCGAGGGAACCGCCCCCTCCGCGAACGACCAGGAACGACCTCCTGCGCTGGCGCTACGGCCGTCGCGGGAGTGTGGTCTTCGCCCGGGGCCGGGCGGCCTGGGCGGGGACCGGGGGTCGCGCCGGAGCGTATCGGCTGGTGGGCGGCGGTGGGTGCTGGTGCTGCGTACGCTGAAAGTGCAGGCGGCGAGGGCGTCGCGTGCGCGGAAGGAGTCGTGTGTGAACCGGTTCGCGCGCCTGGCCACGCGCCTGTTGGCCGCGCCCCGGGCCGTCGTGTGGATCGCCGCGGGCCATGAGGCCACTGAGGCGGCCGAGGCCTGGCCTCCGGGCGTCGCTGACGAGGACATGATCGCCTTCTGTCGGCGCACCGCCCGAGAGGGCCGCCCTTGGGCGGGGCGGTCGTCCGGGGCGGGGGTGGTCTGCTTCGCCGGTGTCCCGCTGGCCGGGCCTGACGGAGCCCTCCTCGGGGTGCTGGCCGTCGCCGATACCGGCGTGCGCCGGTGGAGCGAGGACGACCTGGAGAACCTGACCGATCTTGCCGCCGCCTGCAGCGCCCAGGTCAGACTGCGCGAGCGGTCCCGGACCGCGCAGCGCGGGCAGCAGGAGGCCGAGGCCGCGGCCGGGCTGGCCGTGGTCGAGGCGAACCGCATGGAGGTGCTGTTGTCCCGGGCGGAGCTGCTGCTGCGGGCGGCGGAGGACCTGGGCAACACCAGCGGGCTCGTGCAGGTCCGTACGCGGGTGGGCGACCTGGTCAGCGGTGATCTCAAGCCCTCCTACGTGGGTCTGGTGCTGGTGGGGGAGGACGGGCTGCTGCACCGGCTCCCCAGCCCCGGAGGTGGTGGCGCCTGGTCGGATGCGAGCGAGGTGTTCGAGCTGGGGTCCGCCTGGCCCAGTGCGCGTGCGGTCAGGGAGGGCCGGATGGTCGTGGTCGACGCCCGGGAGGCACTGGCGGCGGGGTACGGGCCGGAGGCTGCTGCCGCGTTCGACGCCCGAGGTCTGCGGACCGTGGTGTGCGCGCCGCTGCTGGGCGTACGCGGCACCCTGGGTGCTCTGGTACTGGGGTGGGAGACCCCGTACACGGTGGACGTGGCGGAGCAGGCGGTACTGACCGCGTTGGCCGGATACACCGCGCGCGCGGTCGAACGTGCCCTCTATCTCGACGAACGGATCTCGGTCGCGCACCAGCTGCAGCAGTCCATGCTCACCGACCTCCCCGAGGCCCCCGGCCTGGAGATCGCGGCGCTGTACCGGCCGGCCGCACACGAGCACATGGTCGGCGGCGACTGGTACGACATGTACCCCCTCGCCCCCACGGACCGCGGCGGCGGCAGTTGGGCTGTGACGGTCGGCGACATCATCGGCCACGACCTGGCAGCGGCCACCGTCATGGGACAGGTCCGGAGCATGCTCCGCCAGGCCGACCACGACCAGCCCGGGCATGCGCCGCACCACGCGTTGGAAGCACTCGACACCGCCTGCCACACCATAGGCGTGCCGGCGGGCGGCACTCTCATCCACGCCCATCTCACCCCCCGCCCCCGGGGCCACTGGCACTTCGCGTGGACCAACGCCGGCCACCCGCCCCCGCTCCTGGCACGTCCCGGCCACGGGGCCGAATCCCTGCCCGGCAACGACATCCTCCTGCATCCCGCCCTTCCCCCCACCCCCCGCACCACCCACACACGCCTCCTGCCCCCCGGCAGCACCCTGCTCCTCTACACCGACGGCCTGATCGAACACCGCCACCAGGACCTCGACCGCGCCATCGACCACGCCGCCCGGCACCTGGACGCAGCCGACCCCCACACACCCCTGCAGCACGTCCTGCACGACCTCACCAACGCCGTCGGCCCGCGCCACCCCGAGGACGACACCGTCACCCTCGCCATCCGCACCGCTCCGCCCACCGCGGAGTAACCGGGCGGTCCAGCAGACCGAGCGGCCGGCGCAAGGCCGCCAGGGCGGCTCAGAACGCGGAGTGGGCGAACCAGTGGGCCAGCAGATCCCGGTCGCCGAGCAGCTGGAAGGCGTCGTCCTGCTGGTCCAGGCGGCCGTAGAGCAGGAGGTGGAGGTCCGAGGCCGTTCCCCGGACCGTGGCGTCCGCCGTGCCCGGCTCGGCGGGGTCAGCCGCCAGGGCGAAGCCGTCAGGATGCAATCCGACGAGCCACTCGCCGTCGCCGTCGGTACAGCTGAAGTGGATGGTCCGGTCAGGGGCGCGCAGCTGGGTGGTCAGTGGCGCGAAGGAGGAGGCGAACGGCAGGTTGGTGAGGAACTCGTCGATGCCGTCGACCGCCAGTACGCGGTCGACGTCCGGGGCGAGTCCTAGTGCGAGTTGGGCATCGACCCGGTGGACGAGGGTCTCGAAGAGCATGCGACGGACCCAGAAACGGGCGTGCTGGTCGACCCCCCAGGCCCACATCGGAGTGTCCGGGTCGGTGGCGGCGAACACCTCGGCGGCCTCCGCCGCGCCCGCGGCCAGCCAGTCCGGGAGGTCGCCGGGGTGGTCGGGCAGGCGCAGGTCCACCTCGCGGCGGGTCGGCGGCTGCTGGATGCGGCGACGCAGCAGCTCGCTGAACCAGCGGTGCACGCTGCCGACGTGCTGCGTGAGGTCGGCCAGGGTCCAGCCGGGGCAGGTCGGCACCGGGCTGGAGAGGTCGCGCGCCGTGACGGTGGCGACGAATGCGGCGGCCTCGGCTGCGACGGCCGCTCCGTGCTGGGCGGGGGTCATGGGGTGCCCTTCTTCGGGTGGTGCTGCCCCCGGGATGGCGAGGGTAATTGAAGAGATGGATGATTGAGGCCCTTAAATAATCGCTGGCGACGGTATTGCGCGGGCCGTGATGATGTCAACTCCGGACACCGTCCTCCGCCCGGTGGTCGCAACCGTGTGCCCGGCTTCTGGTGGGGCTCGTGCCGAACGCCTACCGACCGGCGGCTGGGTGCCGCTGCTGATCCCACGCTGATCCGCTGCTGGCCCGCGGGAGCGTCGAAGCTGTCACCGCCGCCGGGACCGGGCCGCCCATTGGCCCTGGACGTACGGGTCGGCTTCCGGGGCGTACGGGCCACCGTGCGTGGTGAGGTGTTCCTCGATGCGCTCCCACTCGGCCACGACGGCCGGGGCGGCGCCTGCCTCGCGAGCCGACTCCAGGGCGGCCTCGGCCTGGTGGTGGTGCATGCCCGTGGCCTCGGCCCGTACCCGGTCGCGGACCTCCCGCTCGCCCGGGGCGGGATCGTGCGGCTCGTGCGCCGCCTCGACGGCGGCCTCGTCCGGGTGCCCGGTCATGTGCTGCTCCCCCCCTAGCGGTACTGCCACTGCCTTCCTCCTGCCCGGTCCCGGCACGCACACACGCCCGGGACGCAGCACCCCCCGTACCGGCCGGAACCCACCGCCGTCACGCCCCGGGCACGCGGTGGACCGCGTCCGCCTCCGCCGCGGGGGCCCGGCAGGGCGGCGCGCACCGGGTGCGACGCCGCGCCGGTGCTGCTGCCGGTCCCCCGCGCAGCCATCAGTGCGGCACGGGCAGCCCCTGTGCGAAGCCGCCGTCGACGGCCAGCTCGACGTTCGTGGTGAACGTCGCGTCCGCGGCCAGGAACAGGGCGGCCGTGGCGACCTCCTCCACCGTGCCGTTGCGGCGCAACGGGGTGGTCTCGTTGCCCTGCTCCTCGAACTCTCGGCGCTCCTCCTCGGTCAGACCGGCCACACCCATGGTGGGCGTCTTGATGAAGCCCGGGGCCACGGCGTTCACCCGGATCCGCCGGGGGAGCAACTCGGCGGCCAGGACGTGGGCGAACGCCCGCACCGCTTCCTTCGACGCCGAGTAGGCGCTCAGGCCGGGGAAGACCACGTCGTTGACGACGGTCGTGAAGACGATCGACCCGCCGTCGCGGAGCAGCGGTGCGAGTGCCTGCACCGTGAAGAAGGAGCCTTTGGTGTTGACGGCGAAGTGCCGGTCCCAGGCCGCCTCGGTGACTTCCGCCAGCTCCGCGAACGCGGCGACGCCGTGGTTGACGAACAGGTGGTCGACGCGGCCGAGGCGCTCCTGCACGGTGTCGGCGAGTGCCGCGATGTCTGCCATGCTCGCCGCGTCGGACCGCACGACATGGGCCGGCCGGCCCTTGAGCCGGGTCCGGGCCTCCTCCAGGTTCTTTTCGTTGCGGCCGGTCAGCAGGACCTCTGCCCCTCCGTCGAGGAGTGCTTCGACGATGGCCAGCCCCATGCCGTGGGTGCCGCCCGTGACGACCGCCTTGGTGCCCGTGAACTTGCCGGTGTCGCTCATGTGGTTCCCAGTCCTTCCGGTGCTCTGTCGGTTGAGGGGGGCCGACCGTTCGGCCCCCGGCGACAACCACGGTGCGCGAGCGGACTTGCGGAACTCCTGCGGTACCCGTGCGCTCGGGTCGTTCTCCTTCGGTTTCCTTGCGGACGTCCTTCAACTCGGCCGGCAGGGCCGGGAGGAGCGGTCCTGCGGAACCGTGTCGCCTAGGCTGGTCGGATGCGTTTCGGTGTACTCGGCCCCCTGGTCGTGTGGACGGCCGACGGCCACCCGGTGGCGGTGCCCGAGGCGAAGGTCCGCGCGCTCCTGGCGCGGCTGCTGGTGGCCTCCGGGGAAGTGGTGTCGGCGGAGCGGCTGGTGGAGGACCTGTGGGCGGGTCGGAGCGTCCCGGCCCGCCCGGTGAACTCCCTCCACACGCTGGTGTCCCGGCTCCGCAGGGCCCTCGCCGCAGCCGGCGGTGAGGAAGCGGTGCTGCGCCGACCGCCGGGCTATGCCCTCCCCCTGGACCCCGGCACCGTGGACGCCGGCCGGTTCGCCGCCCTCGCGGACCGCGCCCGCCTGCAGGACGATCTGCGGCAGCGGGCCGCTCTGTACGCCGAGGGGCTGGGCCTGTGGCGCGGGCCGGCCTTGGCGGACTTCGCCGACGAGCCGTTCGCCGCAGCCGCCGCGGCCGGCCTGGAGGAGCAGCGGCTCCTGGTGGTGGAGGAACTCGCCGGGACGCGGGTGCAGTTGGGTGATTTCGGCGAGGCCGCCAGCGACGTCGCGGATGCTGCCCGTGCGCACCCGTTGCGCGAGCGGCTGCGCGCGGTGCAGATGCGGGCCCTGTACGGAGCCGGCCGGGTCGACGAGGCGCTGGAGGTCTACCAGGACGTACGCGGGCGGCTCGCCGAGGAGCTGGGCATCGAGCCCGGTCACGAACTTGCCCGGCTGCACCAGCAGGTCCTGCGGCGGACCCCGGGGCTCGCGCAGCTCCCGGACCTGCCGGAGCCGGAACGGACCGGGCTGCCGTCCTCCGGCCCGGCGCCGGTCGCGACCCGGGCCGACGTACGCGCGACGCCGCCGCGGGCGGACGTGCACGCCGTACCACCGCGGCGTACGAACCTGCCCGCTGCCCCGCTCTCCGGCTTGGTCGGCCGCGACGGGGACGTGGCGGACGTCAGGGCGCTGCTGGCCGTCACCCGGCTGGTGACCTTGACGGGGGCGGGTGGAGTGGGCAAGACCCGGCTCGCCCTGGAGGTGGCGCGCGGACTCGTGGACGATCAGCCCGACGGCGTGTTGCTGGTCGAACTGGCCGGGCACGCCAGGCCTGCGGAGGCGGACGGGCCGGGAGCCGTGGACCTTCTGGCCGAGGTGGTCGCCGCTGCCCTCGGCGTACGCGACGCGTCGCCCCACCACCTCGGCCCGCGCGAGGCGGAGGCCGCTCAGCAGTCGGAGTGGTCCCTGCCGGCCGGACGCCGAGGGGCTCCGGCACGCCGGCTGGCCGAGGCCCTGAGCCACCGCCGACTCGTGCTCGTCCTCGACAACTGCGAGCACGTCGTGGAGGAGGCCGCCTTCCTCACCCGGGGGCTGCTCAGCGCCGCACCCGGGTTGCGGGTCCTCGCCACCAGCCGTGAACCCCTGGCCCTGAGTGGCGAACAGCGGTGGCCGGTCGGACCGTTGGCGTTGCCGGGCCCTCGGGCGACCGCGGCCGAGGTGCTGCGGAGCGACGCGGTCCGGCTGTTCGAGGCCCGCGCGGCCGAGGCCTCCCCCGGCTTCACGCTCCGCGAGAGCGATGCCGCGGCGGTGGCGGCCGTGTGCCGCCGCACGGACGGCATCCCACTCGCCCTGGAGCTGGCGTCCACCCGGGTGCGCACCCTCGGCCTCACCGGGATGGCCGAACGGCTCGACGACCGCTTCGGCTTGCTGACCGGCGGCCCTCGGGACGCCCCGCGCCGGCAGCAGACCCTCAGGTCCGTGATCGACTGGAGCTGGGACCTGCTGACCGCGGCCGAGCGGATCGTACTGCGCCGCCTGGCCGTCCACGCCGACGGCTGCACCCTGGAAGCGGCGGAAGCGCTGTGCCCGACCGCCGGAGTGAAACGGGGCGAGGTGCTGGACCTGCTGGCCCGTCTGGTGGACCGCAACCTGGTCGTCGCCCAGGTCGACGGGGCCGGCCCGCCCCGCTACCGCCTGCTGGAGTCGGTGACCGCCTACTGCGTGGAGCGGATGGAGGAACGCCCGACCCACGGCTCCGGGTCCGATGCGGGCACCGGGCCCACGGAGTACGAAGAACTGCGCCGTGCCCACGCGCAGCACTACACGCGTCTGGCGGAGGAGGCCGACCCCTCGCTGCGCGGCCCGGAACAGGAGCGGTGGCTGGAGGTCCTGGATGCCGAGACGGCCAACTTCCGCTGCGCCCTGGACTGGGCGCTGACGGCCGGCGACGCCCGACTGGCACGGCGGCTGGCGGGCGCGCTGACGTGGTACTGGTTCCTGCGCGGGCGGCTGGGCGAGGCCGGCAGGGCGACGGCTGCGGCACTCGCCCTGCCGTGGCCGCCCGGCACCGACGCCGACCCGGACGGTTACCTCCTCGCCGCCCGGCAGCGCGCGTTGGACCTGCTGTCGGGCGCGCCGGCCCCCGTCTGCGGCAACCGCCCGGCCGACGACGCCACCCGGACCGCGCCGACCGACCGGCCCCCCGGTGGCGGAGGGCCCCCAGGACCAGAAGGGCGCGAGCGGTCCGTGTCGTCCGTGCGGTCCGTGCGGCCCGAGGGATACGGGAGCGGGAACCGGGCGGAGCGGGCCCGTTCCCTGTGGTTCCTCGGCCATGCCACCACCCTCTTCAGCGCCATGGAGGCCGGCGAGGACCTGGTGCACGCGGCGCTGGAGGAGTTCCGGGCCCTGGACGACGACTGGGGCGTGGCCGCCGCCTTGACCGTACGGGCCGTCCAGCGCTCCGTGCGCGGCGAGCTGGCCGCTGCCCGGGGCGACGGGGAAGAAGGACTGCGGCTGTTCCGGAGGACCGGCGACCGGTGGGGGCAGCTGCAGGCAGGAGCCGTCCTGGGCCGGCTGGCCGAAGCCGCGGGCGACTACGCGACGGCCGGGGCCCGGCACGCCGAGGGCTTGCAGATATCCGAGGACCTCGGGTTGTGGACGGAGGCGTCCGTACGGCGTGCCGCACTGGGCAGGATCGCCCTGCTCCGCCAGGACTATCGCCTCGCGGACCTCCTGCACCGGCAGGCACGGCAACTGGCCGTCGAACAGGGCGACCGGCCGGCGCAGGAGATCGCAGAGGTCGGCCTGGCGCTGAGCGCCCGCCGCCAGGGCCGACCGGAGGAGGCCGAGACCCGCCTCCGTCCGTGGCTGGAGTGGAACCGGAAGCTCGCGACGGCCACCGGCACCGCACTGGTACTCGCCGAACTCGGCTTCGCCGCCGAACAGCGCGGGGACGCTGCTGCTGCCCTCGCGCTGCACCGGGAGGGCCTGGCCGCGGCCCGCAGGACGAACGACCCGCGCGCCGTCGCCCTCGCCTTCGAAGGTTTGGCGGGGGCCCACGTCCGTGCGGGTCGGCCGGGCCGCGCAGCGCGTCTCCTGGCGGACGCCGCCCGGCTGCGTGCCTCCGTCGGGGCGCCGCTGCCACCCGCCGAACGCGGCGACGTCGACCGCATCACCGCCGCCCTCCACGCCGAGCAGGCCCGCACCGGGTGATCCCGCCCCGGCCCGTCCCCCTCCCGGGGACGGCACGGAGCGGGGCCGTTCACCGTTCGTGGTCCGGCACGCCGCCCGCCGAACACGCCGGGAGGCTGACCATCACACCCGAAACGTCCTGTTACCTTCCTGTTCGTACGCAGAGGGACGACGGAAGGGCACCCGTGGACGGCGGCTCGAACACCACGCACCACGGCAGCGGACGGCGCGCCTACATCGGTTCCTTCACGACGGGTGGCGGTCCTGGCATCGTCGTCGCGGACGTGGACCACGACACCGGGACGCTGACCCCGTTCGCGGCGGTCAACGGCTTCGACAACCCGTCCTGCCTGGCACTCGCCCCCGACGGGCGGGTGCTGTACGCGGTGAGCGACTGCGACGACGGCCTCGCGGTGGCGTACCGGCCCACGGCCGGCGGCCTCGCCCTGCTCGGCCGGCCCGTCCCGGTCGGCGGCCGCGGACCGACCCATCTGTGCCTGACGGGCAACCGGCTGCTGACCGCCCATTACGCCTCCGGCAGTGTGAGCAGCCTGCCCCTCGCGAACGACGGCAGCCCGGCCCACTCACCCTCCGTCCTCGCCCACCGGGGCTCCGGCCCCGACCCGGACCGGCAGAGCGGGCCCCACGCCCACCAGGTCCTGCCCGACCCGTCCGGGCGCTGGGTGCTGAGCGTCGACCTCGGCACCGACTCCGTACGCGTCTGCTCGCTCGACGCGGGGACCGGCGCGCTGCGCGTCCACACCGAAACGGCCCTGCGGGCGGGGAGCGGACCGCGGCAGCTCGTCTTCCACCCGGACGGTGGCGTCGGCTACGTCGTGCACGAGCTCGTGCCGCAGCTGACCGTCTGCCGGTGGGATCCGGCCGCCGGGCGGCTGACGCCCGTCGGCGAGGTGCCGCTGGGCTCGCCGGGCGCGCCCGACGAGGTACGCGAGTACCCCTCGGTGGGGGTGGTCTCCCGCGACGGGCGGTTCCTCTGGGTGGCCGTGCGCGGCACCGACCTCATCGTCACGCTGTCGTTGGCGGACGGCCCCGAGGAGCCGCGGCTCACGGACACCACGGCGTGCGGGGGCAACTGGCCGCGGGACCTGGTGGTCGACCCGTCCGGTGCCCGCCTCTACGTCTCCAACGAGTGGTCGGGCAACGTCACGTGGTTCGAGGCGGACCCGCTGACCGGCCGGCTGCAGCGCTCCGGCCATGTGGACGTCCCGGCCGCCGCCTGCGTCGTACTCGCCTGACGCCGCACTGGACGGTCGGCCACTCGGCATCCCGGAGGGCCACGCAAGCGCCGGCCCCCGACGCGGTGGACGTCGAGGGCCGGGGGTGCGACCGGGTCAGGGCTTCTTGCGGCGGCTGCGCGCCGAGTCCGCGACTCCGCGGGCCTGCTCCTCGGCCTTGCCCGCGGTCTCGCGCACCTTGCCTTCGACCTGGTCCATCTTGCCTTCGGCTTCCATCCGCTCGTTGCCGGTCACTTTGCCGGCGGCTTCCTTTGCCTTGCCCTTGGCCTGCGCCATCTTGCCCTTGGCCTTCTCAGCCATGAAGAGTCTCCTCCTGGAAGAACGCGCTTACGCCCACAAACTATGCGAGATCGGACGGCTTCGCGCGCCGAGGCGGGGAGCCCGGGCGCGGAGGGAGGGGCATCCGCGGAGAGGTCCGTCGCACCGGGACTCCACCGCACCCGGCCCGCCGCGCCGGCCCTCAGGGCGTGGCACGGTCGTCCGGGCGCCAGGACGTCGCGTCGGCGTCGGCCCGGCCTCCCGCTCCCAGCAGGCCCGTGGACCGCAGGTCCTCCCCGGCCTCCAGCCCTGGGAGTTCGCGGCGGGCCACGCGCGTCACCAGGGGCGGCAACCCAACCCGCGCGAGCTGCACCGCCCGCAGCCAGGACGGTACGTACACGGCGGGGGACCGCCGTTCGACCCCCGTCACCAGCCGACGGGCCACGGGGCCGACCGGGTGGATGCGGCGTGCCGGGGCGGGCATGTGCGCGCGGAGTTCCCGCAGCGCCGGCTGCCGGTCGGCGCCCTCGACCATGTCGGTGTCGGTCCAGTTGATGTACGCGATCCCGACGTCCACCCCGTGGTGCGCCACCTCGGCCCGCAACGCGTGGGCGAATGCCTCGACGCCCGCTTTGGAGGCGCAGTAGGCGCTCATCATCGGAGCCGTGCTGAAGGACGCCAGGGAGGCCACCTGCAGCAAGTACCCGTGAGTTTGCCGCAGCGCGGGCAGGAACACGCGCGCCGTCGTAGCGCTGCCGGTCAGGTTGACGTCGATCACCCGCCGCCAGGTCGCGAAATCGGAGGTGGCGAAGAGTCCCGCCTCGGCGATACCGGCGTTGGCGATGACGACGGAGGGCGGGCCGAAACGCGCGGTGATCTCGTCGGCGACGAGCATCATGGCGGCTTCGTCGGTGACGTCGGCCTCCCAGTACGCGGTGAGGGGGCCGAGTCGTGCCGCGACCCGGTCGAGCACCTCCCGTTCGTGCCCCACCAGGGCCGTCCGCGCCCCGCGACGCACGAGCTCCCCCGCCAGGGCGGCACCCAGCCCCCGCGCCGCCCCGGTGACCACGGCCACCCTGCCGTGCAGCGGACTTCTGGACCGCATCGACCGCATCGACCGCACCGGCCTCATGGACCGCATGGATCGTATGGACCGCATCCGCATTCCACCTCCCGCCGGGTCGCCGCGGCCACCGATGCACCGGGTTGTGGCTCACTGGTGCTCCTGTTTCCGGCTCCTACCCCGTTCCGGCGGCGGAAACGGACGGGCGCGGGCGTCGGCGGCCCGGCCCCGTTCCGGGGGCCACCGCCCGCCGGTGACGGGGGCCGCCGCAGGCGATTGCGGCCGCCGCTTCCGGGCAGCCGCCGCACATGAGTGATGACACCGCTGTGGAATGGGCCCCGTACTGGATGAAGACGGCGCCGCTGCCGCCGCGCCCCGCCCTCGACGGGCGGGTGGAGGCGGACGTCGCCGTCATCGGCAGCGGCATCGCCGGGCTGAGCACCGCCTGGGAACTGGCCCGCGCCGGCCGCGACGTCATCGTGCTCGAAGCACGACGGTCCGCGTCGGGCGTCACCGGGCACACGACGGGCAAGCTCACCGCACTGCACTCGGCGGTCTACGGGAAACTGCGCGGCTCCCACGGCGAGGAAGCCGCGGCGCAGTACGCGCGGTCCCACAGCGCTGCCCTCACGCACGTGCGGGAGACGGTCGTCGCGCTGGGGATCGACTGCGGCCTCGAAGACCGGCCCGCGTTCACCTACTGTGAGGACGAGGACGGCGTCGCGGACCTGCGTGCCGAGGCCGAGGCCGCTCGGGCGGCCGGCCTCGACGCATCGTTCGTGACGGAAACGGGCCTTCCCTATCCGGTGGCCGGCGCGGTGAAAGCCCTCGACCAGGCGCAGTTCCACCCCCTGCAGTACCTGGGGGGCCTCGCGTCCGACCTGACCGCACGCGGGGGCCGCATCTTCGAGCACACGAGGGTCACCGGTCTCGGCCGCGGTGCACCCCACCACCTGACCACTGCCTCCGGAGCGACCGTCACGGCGGACACCGTGGTGGTGGCCACCCACCACCCGCTGTTCGACCATGCGCTGCTGGCCACCCGGCTCACCCAGCACCGCGACCTCGTCATCGCGGGCGTGGTGCCCGGGGAGGCCGACCCGGGGGGCATGTACATCACCCGCGAGGGCGGCACCCGCTCGGTGCGCACGGCCACGCACGAGTCCAGTGGAAGACTGCTGATCGTGTCAGGTGAGGCCTTCACCCCCGGCTCGGACGAGGACATCACCGTCCGCTACCGGCGGTTGGCGGCCTGGGCGCAGGAGAGGTTCCCCGATCTCGTGATCACCCACCGGTGGGCCGCCCAGGACAACGCCTCGACCGACACCGTCCCGTTGATCGGCCCGCTGCCGGCCGCGGGCGAGCGGGTGTACGTGGCCACCGGCTTCGGCGGCTGGGGCATGACGGGCGGAGTACTCGCCGGCCGGCTGCTCACCTCCCTCATCGAAGGCTCGCCCGAGCCATGGGCGGGCCTCTACGATCCGGGCCGGATCGGCCCGGTCGTGCGCGAGGCGGCGGCTTTCCTCAAGGCGCAGTGGGACGCGGGGAGGCACGCCGTGCAGGACCGGCTGCGGACCCTGGGCGACGGCACCCGCGGCTCCGTGGCCGATCTGGTGCCCGGGGAGGGGACCGTGGTCCGGTCGGGCGGGCACCCGTACGCGGTCCACCGCGATGACGCCGGCCGGCTGCACGCCGTCTCTGCCGTATGCACCCACATGGGGTGTCTCGTCGCCTTCAACAATGCGGAGCGGACCTGGGAGTGTCCCTGCCACGGCTCGCGGTTCACGGTCGACGGCAGCGTTCTCCAGGGCCCCGCCCTGGAGGGACTGGAACCGAAGGATCCCGATTCCTTCGGCTAGAGCGGCTACAGCGTAGGGCTCGCGTAGGGCTGGGCCGTCCCCCGAACGGCCCCCTGCCGCGGGCCCGAGCGCCTGGGCGACGGACAGCGGCTGGGCGAGGGCCCGGCCGGGCCTCCCGACGGGCAGGCCGCGGCCCAGCATCCGCCTTCCGCCTCGCCCCGCCGCGGGCGACCACCCGCGGCAGGGCAGCGGAAGCCGGAGCCGACCGGTGTCAGACCTCGCCCCGCCACTGACCCGTCGGCATGCCGCGCTCTTCGATGAAGTGCTTGAACCGCTTCAGATCGCCCTTGACCTGCCGGTCGACGAAGCCGAGCTTGTCACCGATGGTCTCAGCCATCCCCTCGGGGTCGAAGTCCATCATCAGAGTGACCCGCGTGTGCGAAGGGTCGATCGGCTCGAAGGTCACCACACCCGACTGCTCCGTCTGGCCACCGATCGTCACCCACGCAACCTTTTCGTCAGGCACCTGCTCGGTGATCTCCGCATCGAACTCCCGTTCCACGCCGGCGATCTTCGTCACCCAGTGCGTCAGGGTGTCCGTGCGCTGATCGATCCGCTCCACCCCGTCCATGAACTGGGGGAACGACTCGAACTGCGTCCACTGGTCGTACGCGGTCCGAACCGGTACGTCCACGGCGATGGATTCCTTGACATGCGACACAACAGACCTCCTTGCTCCGATGATCGCGGGCGGCCGCGCACAGCGGCGGCAGCGCAACCGCCCCCTCCGCTCGCGCCTGCCCGGGCATCCCCCTCCCATGCACACGCGACGCCCGATTCCGCCGGCTGGCGCTACGGCGTGCACAACGGCCTGCGCAGCACGCCGCACCGTGCCGCACGGGGCGCCCACCGCCCGGGCCGCGCAGCTGGGCATCCGGCCGGCGCCCGCCGCCGCGTTGCGGCCTGCGGCTCGTCACGCCCCTGAGCACGCCCTTGAGCCGCGCAGGGACCTGGTGGAGGTGCACTGGGTCGCCGCTCTGCGGCCTGACCCCCCGTCAACTCGCCCACGTGACGGTCGTCCCGGTCACCGCTGTCGCCGCCCTCGCCGCGGTCGCTTCCCGGCCGTGTCCGCGCGTCGTGAACCTGCTCGCCCGACCGCCTCGGTACCGCCGTCGGGGCACCGCTCGCGAGCGCCGCGCTATGCCTTCGCGCCGCCTCCCGCGACGACGCGCAGGGTGCGGACGGAGGAGTCGGCCGCGTCGGGGATCAGTACGCCGTGCTCGACGCCGCTGCGCAGGTAGTCCAGCACCTCGTCGGTGATCACCTCGCCGGGCGCTATCACGGGCACGCCCGGTGGATAGGGGCTGATCAGCTCCGCGGAGATCCGACCTGCGGCCCGCTCCGCCGGAACGTGCTCGGCAGGGGCGAAGAACGCCTCCCGCGGCAGCAGTGCCTGCTCCAGCTCCAACGCCGGAGGAGCGGGGAGGTCCACCGGCGGCTGTGACTCCATGGAGTCGGCCCCTTCGACGAGGGCGCGCAAGGCCGTCACCAGCCGCTCCTCCGTCTCGGCGTCGTCGGCGTGCGTGATGGAGACGCTCATGCGGCAGCTGTCCGAGCCGCCGAGGTCGACGTGCCGGTGGGTGCGCAGCCATTCGGCTGCCTGCATTCCGCTGACGCCCAACTCCCGTACGTCGACCACGATCTTCAGCAGGTCGAGGTCGGCGGCCAGCCCGGACCGCACGACCTGGCGGTCCATCAGCCGCAAGCCGGGCATGTCGTCGATCGCGGCGCGGATGCGTTGCGCGCGGCGCAGCGCCGCGTCCAGCAGTTCGCGGCCGTGTTCGGCCATCTGGCGGCGCCAGCCGTCCAGTGTGGCGTAGACGAGGGTGGAGGCACTGGTGGTGGCCAGCAGGTCCTCCCGCTGCTTGAGCACCTCGGGCGAGACCCGGTCGTACTGGAGGTGGAAGACCGAGCTCTGCTCGATCGCGCCGCCCATCTTGTGGACGCTCGCGACGACCAGGTCCGCCTCGTGGTCCATGCCCCACGGCGGCAGGTCCGGATGGAAGGGCAGGTGGGCGCCCCACGCCTCGTCGACGATGAGCGGGACGTCGAAGTCGTGGCAGGTCCGGGCCACCCCCCGGACGTCCGCGCAGGTTCCCCATTCGGTGGGGGTGACGAGGAGCATGCCCTTGGCGTCGGGGTGTTCCTCGAGACGACGGCGTACGTCGTCCGGCTCGGGCGGGTGGGCGAGGTGTCGCTCCGCATCGAACTTCGGGTGCACCCAGATCGGCTCGACGCCGTTGATGATGACCCCCGCGATCACGGACTTGTGGGCGTTGCGGGACAGGAGGAGTTTCTCGCCGGGCCCGGCGACGGCCAGCATGGCCGTCTTGACGGACAGGGAGCTGCCGCAGGTGGAGAAGAACGCGTGCTCGGCGCCGACCGCCTCGGCCATCAGCTGCTGTGCCTGGTCGAGCACCCCCCGGGACTGTCGCCGGTCATCGAGCCCGTTGAGCACGAGCACGTCGGAACGGAACACGTCGATGCCCACGGTTTGGGCCACCCGAGGGTCCGCACCCCGGCCCTGCTTGTGCCCGGGCGGCCCGTACACCACGTCGTTCCGTCGGCGGAACTGCTCCAAGGCCTCCAGTACCGGGGCACGTGACTGGTCCATCGATCGCTCCTCTCATGGCGCCGTCGGTCGGCTTGGGCGTCAAGCGCCGGGCGCCGAGGCGCCGCAACGGCTGATCGGGCTTTCCCGACGTGTTGCCGCGAACCGCCTGCGGAAACGCGGCCGCCTTCGTCAGCCGTCGGGAACGCGGCGTCATCGGCCTCCCACTCGGGCCGGGACGCATCAGGGGACGGGGGCCCACGAGGCACGCAGCAGTCCCTCGTACCGGGCCACGGAGGCGTGGCTGTCGGCGATCACCGTGTAGCGCCAGGTCAGACCGTCCGGGGGGACGTCGGCGTAGAGGACGACTCCTTCTCCCCGGGCCGGGTCGTAGGCGATCCGCTCGGCGCACAACCGGTCCACGGCCTCGTCGAAACCGTACCGGCGCGGCGTCCGCACCGTGCCGGTCGCCCAGGCCGCCGCGGAGGCCCCGGCGTTGGCGGCGAGTCGCGCCACCATGGCGTACGGGGTGGTGGTGGCGGTGCGCCGGACGTTGCTCTCGCCGGCGAAGAGCTCACCACCGGCCGACACCATCGCGTCGAGGCTGAAGGGTCCGGCGTACCCGTGCGCGGCCAGGTGACGGCCCAGGGCCATGCCCCACCTCTCCAGCGTCGGCCCGTTCTCCTGCAACGGGGCCGGCAACGGCGACAGATAGCCCGCGAAGGTGCCCCCGAGGGTCCGCATCTCACCGCTGAACACCGGCCGCGGCCCCGCCGGCCCGGTCACCATCTGGATGCTCACCGCACGTGCCACGTCGACGCGCTCCTCGACGACCCACAAGCCCTCCGCACCTCCCACCGCCGGGAGGTCCTCCAAGGACGCGGCCCCGGCCGCCGCCGAGAGGAAGCGCAGGCCGTGGCCCCCTGCGGACCTGTCGGGTTTGACCACCACCTGCTCGTGCACGCGCAGCAGCTCCCCCATGGCGTCCGCCAGCCCTTCGCGGCGGCAGACACGACCGTCCGGAAGCCGCATTCCCAGTCCGGCCGCCGTGTTCCGGAAGACCGCTTTGGTGTTGAGCGACCTGGTGATCCCCAGCGCCGCTTCCGCCGCCTCCGCAGAGGGGTACGGCGCCACCGGCACCCCGAGCCCCCGCGCGAGCGCCACCGCCGGAGCGTCCAGCGCGGTGGGCAGCACCGCGCCCGCGTCACGGCCTTCGGACGCCTTCCGCACGGCTCGGACCACTTCCGGCAGCGCGGCGCATCCGCTCACCGTCTCGAAGGCCCGTGCCAAAACGACCACCGCCACCGATTCCGGGGGGACCCCGGTCAGGCCGCAGGCGTACCGCAAGAACGCCTCACCGACGGGCACCGGGCTCACCAGTACGTCGCCGGGGCGCAGCACCCACACTTCCCGCGGCGCCAGCTCGGCCCACGCCCTCAGCACGTGACGCTGGGCCAGGTCCACCGCGAGGTCGGAGACGAGGTTCGCATAGACGATCAAGAGCTGCGCTCCTCCCGAGGAGGGGGCCGCACGGCACGGCGGCCCGAGCCGCCCCACACTGCCGAAGCCGCGCCACCCGGCAGGCGAGGCACCCCGTCCGGCCACGAACAAGAGCACGTGGGGGTGAACCCGGTGGACTCGCTTCCGTCCGTTTCTGCCACGCGACTACCCCTCGGCCCGGCCTTCACTCCGACCGGCGTCCGCCGGCCTGAAGGGGGGCCCGGGAGCACCGTCGAAGCGTCGCGCGGTGATCGGGTTGAGCCCCGCACGCTCGGGAAGGCGCCCGGGCACACGGACTGCCACGGCAGTCGCGGTGGCAGCGGGCGTCCGGCAGTCACCGGGAGGCCTGCCGGAGAGGACCGGAGAGGAAAGCAGATGAGCGTGCGCAAGCGCCCGGGCGGCGGAGGCGGGTGGGAGCAGTCGGCCGTCGGCGTCACCGCGGCCCAGGTCCGCGCGCTGTTGGAGCCGACCGGCCGGGACCGCTCCCTGGTGCTGCTGGAGGGGCGCACTCACGTCGTCGCGACGTCCTCGCTGTCGTCGCCGCGCTATGGCGGAGCCATCGAGGTCGTCTCGGGCCGGGACCTCGCCGATGCCCTGCCGTCCGGGCCACCGGCGGAGCAGGACCTCGAAGCGCTGGCGGCACGGCTCGAATCCGTGATCGCTCACCTGGGCGCCTGAATCGGTTCCCGCGCCGGCGCCGGGGGGACCGGGGTCCGGCGTCGCGTGCCGGGGTCCGGCGTCGCCTGCCGGGGTCCGGCGTCGCCTGCCGGAGTCTCGGGCCGGATGCCGGCTGCGTCTAATGCCGGTGCCAGGAGGGTCAGCCCTCGGCGTCCTTCACCCGTACGCGCCTTCGCCACGCCCGGCGGCGCGGCACGGATGGGCGTAGACAGAGGGCGGTGAGCGAAGGGGCCACTGCTCACCGTCACTTCCGCGCGAGGGAATCCGCATGGCAATGACATCGACCGAACCGGTCGCTCCCGTCCCTGCGCCAGGGCGAACGCCGGGACAAGTCGTGGTGACCTGGCTGTCCACCACCGACCACAAGAAGATCGGACACCTGTACCTGATCACCTCGTTCGTCTTCTTCCTGGCGGGAGGGCTGATGGCGCTGGCGATCCGGGCCGAGTTGGCCCGGCCGGGGACCCAGATCCTCTCCAACGAGCAGTACAACCAGGCGTTCACCCTGCACGGCACGATCATGCTGCTGCTCTTCGCCACGCCGACCTTCGCCGGCTTCGCCAATGCGATCATGCCGCTGCAGATCGGGGCGCCGGACGTCGCCTTCCCCCGGCTGAACATGCTGTCGTACTGGCTGTTCCTCTTCGGCGGCATCATCGCCTTCGCCGGGCTCCTCACCCCGCAGGGCGGCGCGGACTTCGGCTGGACGGCATACACGCCGCTCAGCGACGTGGAACGCAGCCCCGGCATCGGCTCCGACATGTGGATCATGGGGCTGGTGATGGGTGGTTTCGGCACGATCCTGGGAGCGGTGAACTTCGCCACGACGATCATCTGCATGCGGGGGCCCGGGATCACCATGTTCCGGATGCCGATCTTCACCTGGAACGTGCTGCTGACCTCGGTGCTGGTGCTGTTCGCGTTCCCCGTGCTGGCCGCGGCGCTGCTGGTGCTGGAGTCCGACCGGAAGTTCGGCTCCCACGTCTTCGACCCGGCCAATGGTGGCCCCCTGCTGTGGCAGCACCTGTTCTGGTTCTTCGGTCATCCCGAGGTGTACATCATCGCCCTGCCGTTCTTCGGGATCATCACCGAGATCCTGCCCGTGTTCTCCCGCAAGCCGATCTTCGGCTACATCGGCCTCGTCGCCGCGACGATCGCCATCGCCGGGCTGTCGGTGACGGTGTGGGCCCACCACATGTTCGCCACCGGGGCCGTGCTCCTGCCCTTCTTCTCCTTCATGACGTTCCTCATCGCCGTCCCCACGGGGGTGAAGTTCTTCAACTGGATCGGCACCATGTGGAAGGGCTCCCTCTCGTTCGAGACACCCATGCTCTGGTCCATCGGCTTCCTCGTGACGTTCTTGTTCGGCGGGCTGACCGGCATCATCCTCGCGTCGCCGCCAATGGACTTCCAGGTCACCGACACCTACTTCGTCGTCGCCCACTTCCACTACGTCGTCTTCGGCACCGTCGTCTTCGCCATGTTCGCCGGCTTCTACTTCTGGTGGCCCAAGATGACCGGCACCATGCTCGACGAACGCCTCGGCAAGATCCACTTCTGGACGCTGTTCACCGGCTTCCACGGGACCTTCCTCGTCCAGCACTGGCTCGGTGCCGAAGGCATGCCGCGCCGGTACGCCGACTACCTGGCCGCCGACGGTTTCACCGCACTCAACACCGTCTCCAGCATCGGCGCCTTCCTCCTCGGCCTGTCGACGCTGCCGTTCTTCTACAACGTGTGGAAGACCGCCAAGACCGCGCCCCGTGTCGAGGTCGACGACCCCTGGGGATTCGGGCGCTCCCTGGAATGGGCCACCTCCTGCCCTCCGCCGCGGCACAACTTCGTCACCCTCCCCCGCGTACGCTCCGAATCCCCCGCCTTCGACCTCCACTACCCGGAAATCGCGGCGCTGGAGCGGACCGGCGACGAAGGCGAGCGCGATGCCATCGACCAACCCGGCGCCCGCAAGACCCCCGGTACCGGCCGGGGCCCGGCCGAACGGTAGGCGGCGCGCCCATGGACCGGAAGGAGACCGCGGACGGCCTCGCCCGACTGGAGGCCTACTTGATGAGCCAAACCGCGCTGCAGGAAGCCGCGACGGCGGGCGAGGCGTTCGCCCGCCGCCTCTCCTGGCTCGGCCCCCACGAACAGGACGAGGTCGCCCGCCGATTCGCCGACCACCACCTCGCCCTCCGCAAGCAGATGCTCCGAGCGGTGATCGACCGCGCCCACGAACTCCGCGCCGAATACGGCCACCGGTACGCCGTGCTGCGCCGCCGCACCGTCGCCGTGGCCCTCGCGGCAGTCGTTGCGGTCGCAGGAGCCTCAGCCGGCATCACGGCCCTGCGCTGACCGCACGGCCGCGGGGCACTGGCCCGAACCGTCCCGCGCTCCGCGGCTCTCCGGCTGCCGCACGGCGACGCCACGTGCGCATCGCACTGCACCTCGTTCCCGGGGTGCGGCGGGGTTGAGGATGCCGCCGCCGGGCAAGCGCCCCACCATGAGCGGCGACAGCTTCGACCGGTTGGGCCGCGGGCCGGAGCCGGAGGTCCTCGCGGAGTGGGCGGCCGTTCCCTCCGTGTCGTCCGACCCCGCCCGCGCCTCCGACGTGCGCCGCTCGGCGCAGTGGCTCGTGGACGCCTTCCGTCGGCTGGGGTTCCCGCAGGCGGAGGTGTGGCGGACGGCGGGCCTGCCGGCGGTCTACGGCTGCCTGCCGGCCGCCGATCCGGCCGCACCCGTGCTGCTGGTGTACAGCCACCACGACGTCCACGCCGCCGACCCCGCCGAATGGCGGCTGGGCCCACCTTTCACCCCCGTCCTGCGGGACGGCCGCCTGTACGGGAGGGGTGTTTCCGACGCCAAGGGGCAGGTCATGTGCCACCTGTGGGCGCTGCGGGCACACCTGGCGCACAGCGGCCTGTCCGCTCCGGCCGTCACCGTCAAATTCCTGATCGAGGGAGAGGAGGAGATCGGCTCGGTGCATCTGGCCGACCTCCTCGCGGAGCACGCCGGGCAGCTCGCGGCCGACGTGGTCATGGTCTCCGACACGATGCTGTGGTCCTTGGACCACGCGAGCGTCTGCACCGCGGTCCGCGGGTCGGTCACCGCCACGCTCACCGTGCGTGGCGCCCGCCGGGCCATCCACAGCGGTGCCGTCTCGGGCGCCGCCGCCAACGCGGCCTCGGAGCTCTGCCGATTGCTCGCCCACCTGCATGACGGGGGCGGGCGGATCACCCTGCCCGGGTTCTACGAGGCGGTGGCCGAAAGCCGTCCAGCGCGCCGCGCCTCCCTCGCCGCGCTGCCCTTCGACACCCGCACCTGGCTCACCGACACGGGCACCTTCACGGCCGACGGTGAACCCGGGTACAGCGTGCCCGAGCGCCTGTGGACGCGGCCCTCCGCCGAGGTCGCCCGCGTCACCGCCGGCCGCACCGACACCCCGGCCCTGGGAGTCATTCCCGCCGAGGCCGGCGCCGACGTGTTGCTACGACTGGTTCCCGACCAGCGGGCCGATCAGGTGGCCGACCAACTGCGCGCGTGGTTGGGACAGCACCGCCTGGAGGGGTACGAGTACCGCCTCGACGTGTCCTCGACCATCTCGGACCCGTACGAGACCCCGTCCGACGACCCGGCGCTGGCCGCCCTCGTCCGGTCCGTCAGCCGCGCCTACGGCTCCCCCGCCCGTGCGATCGGCAACGGCGGCGCCGCCCCGGCGGCTCAGCTGGCGCGCGCGTGCGACGCCCCCGTCCTGTTCTTCGGAACCGGTCTGCCGGGCGACCGCTGGCACGGTCCCGACGAGCGGGCGTCGCTCGAAGCCCTCCGCATCGGCGTGGAAGTGATCACCGGATTCCTCGCGGAGCTGCCGGGGTGCCTGCGCCCGCGGTGATCCTGGCAGCGGGCGCAGGGCGGCTGCGTTCGCGGCGGTCCGGTGCGCGTGTCAGCCGAAGGGGGTGGACCGTTCCCGGGGGGACTCTTCCACCACGTCCGCGAGCCTCTTGAGCATGGTGCGGTGGCGGAGCTGGATCAGGACGTCGAGCGCGACGTTGTGCAGGGCGCCGCCGACCCCCTGGAGGGGGTGCTCGTCGACGATGACCAGGGACTCCTCGCCCCAGGAGCGGATCTCGATCGCCACCCGGGCCGTCCCGAGCGGGCCGCTGTCGACTTCGAGTTCCAGTGCGTCGGGAGCGTTCACCCGTCGGACGACGGTGGTGCCCGAAGCGGTCCACGGTCCGACGCGGACGGTGTAGTCCAGGGTCGACCCGAGCTGGGGCCACGGGCCCCGGGTCACGTGCGACTCGCTGGTGCCGACCACCCAGTCCGCATATCGCGAACCGTCGGAGAGCACGCTCCACACCCGGTGCGGAGCCGCGTGGATCAGTTGGTGTCGTACGGCCATGGTGGGTCTCCTCCCCCAGGGCGGAGGCGTCGATGCCGATCCGGTCGCCGGGATGCGGTGGAGTCGGGGCCACGGACGGCGGCAGGCAGTCGCCCGTCCCCCGGACGCCGCGCAGAACCGGCCCCGGCGGGGTGTCCCGGGCCGGGGCGGGTGGGCCCGCAGCTTCCGGAGGACCGCCGGGTCTGCGGCGAGCTCCTGGCCGCCCCGACATGGGCGGCGCCACGCCGGTACGGGCACCGCCCGGGCGGGCACCCCGGAGCCGGCCCTCCGAGGGGGCTGCGCCCGTGCGGTGTCGGCGGCCGCGGCTGCTCATGGCGTGCCTCTGCCCGCCCGGTGCACTCCTACACGCCGCCGCGGCCGTCGTGCCGGACACTCGGGGGCGGTCGCGGTCGTCCTTGCGGGCGCGACGGGCACGGCCTCCTCCGCCGGCTGCGCCGCCGGGGGCCCGCCGTGAGCGGGCGGGGGCCGGCCCCACGGGCCGCGGGAAGCTTCCCCGCAGCGGGCGGATGCCGCCGCAACTGCCCGCCGGTCAAGGTGCAGGGCCGTCCTCTCGCGGTCCGGGGGTGGCCGTGGAGGTGGCGACCCGCGGCAGCGCGTACGGGTGCTTCTCCGCCAGCCAAGCGACCAGCTGTTCACGCACCGTGCAGCGGGCGGTCCACAAGTCGTCCGGGTCCTTGGCGGTGACGATCGCCCGCACCACGATCGTGCTGGCGGTGGTGTCGGTGACCGCGAGGTCCCAGCCGCGGCCGTCCCACGCGTCGCAACCGTCCAGGATCTCCTTCAACTTCTCGCGCATCAGCGCGACGGGGGTGGTGTGGTCGCAGTGGAGGAACACCGTGCCGGTCATCTGGACGCCGCCGCGCGACCAGTTCTCGAAGGGCCGCCCGGTGAAGTACGAGACGGGCATGGTGATCCGGCGCTCGTCCCAGGTGCGCACGGCCAGGAAGGTGAGCGTCACGTCCTCCACCACGCCCCACTCGCCGGCGACGACGACCGTGTCTCCGATGCGGACCATGTCACCGAACGCGATCTGGAACCCGGCGAAGAGGTTGCCGAGGGTGGACTGCGCGGCCACACCGGCCACGATGCCGAGGATGCCGGCCGAAGCGAGTACGGAGGTGCCGACGGCCCGGAAGGCCGGGAAGGTGAGCAGCATCGCGGCCGCGGCGAGCACGGCGACGACAGCGGTGACGATCTTCATGATGAGGGTCACCTGGGTGCGGACCCGCCGGACGCGGGAGGGGTCGCGGGCGCCCACCGCGTAGCGGGCGTACGACGATTCCACCGCAGCGGAGGTGACGCGGACGACGAACCACGCGCCCGCCCCGATCAGCACGAGCGTCAGGACCCGGTCCACGGCGCTGTCGTGGTCCCGCAGCGGCTGCCACGCGATCTGCCGGTACGTCCCGCGCAGTATCGCAGCGAGCAGGAGGATCCGTACCGACGGGCCGCAGCGCCGCAGCATGTTCCAGAGCGGTGTCTCGGGGTGTCGGGCGTCCGCGCGCCGCAGCAGCAGGTCGATGAGCCAGCCCGCGGCGAGGCTGAGCAGGATCGAGCCGCCCATGACGGCCAGCAGTCGGAGGGGACTGTTCATGACTCCTCGGAGAAGGGGTGGGTCGGGGAAACGGGTTCCGGCACGTGTCGGCCCCGCGCGGGCGAACCGGGGTCGGCGGAGGTGTCCCGTCACCCTCTCGGGCACCGCGGAGGCAGTACAGTCGAGGCGGAAAACGACGCCCGGGCGGCTCTGACGGGACGTGCCGGGGCCGGGGCCGACGACGGGCGGGGGCGCAGTGCAGACCAGCGGACCGGACGCCGGTGAGCCCGAACCGCAGGGGCGGACGCCGGACTCCCGCCGTGACCGCCGCCAGGACCGGCGGCTCGCGCTCCGCGGCGTCCGGCGACAGGTGGCCCGCGGGCGGGAGTTCGCCCGGGAGGTCCTGGCGGAGTGGGGGTGGGACGGTCATGACACCGCCGAGGACGCGCTCCTGGTGGTGTCCGAACTCCTCTCCAACGCCAACCTGCACGCCGACGGCTGCCACGAGCTCCGGCTCGCGGCCGGGAAGGCGTTCCGCGTCGAGGTGCGCGACGGTGTCGGCGACCTCCCGCGGCTGCTGCCCGCGCCGCGCCCGGGTGTCCCGGGCGGGCACGGCCTGCACGTCGTGCGCCGGCTCGCGGACCGCTGGGGCGCCGATGCCCACGAGCACGGCAAGGTGGTGTGGGCCGAGATCGACGCCGAGCGCATGCGGACCGGCCTGCCCCGGCGCGGTTGACCCCTCGGGGTGGCGGGTCAGCCGTGCAGCAGTTCGCGGCGCAGGGCTCCCAGTGTGCGGGCGAGCAGGCGGGACACGTGCATCTGGGAGAGGCCGATCTCCGCGCCGATCGCCGCCTGGGTCATTTCCTCGCCGAAGCGCAGTTGGAGGATGCGCGTGCAGCGCTCGTCCAGGTCTGCCAGGAGGGGCGCCAGGGCGTGCCAGTTCTCGACCGCCTCCAGGGCGGGGTCGACGTCGCCCACGCTGTCGGCGAAGGTGCGCGGGGCCCGCCCGGGAGCGGGCGCCTGCGTACCGGGGGCGGGGGACTCCTGGGGCGCGTCGAGGGATTGGGCGGAATAGCCGTTGGCGGCGACCAGGCCGTCGCGGACCTCGTCCTCGGTCAGGTCCAGGTGTGCTGCGAGTTCCGCAGGTGTGGGCTCGTGGCCCAGTACGGCGGTCAGCTCCTCCGCGGCCTTCGCCAGTCGCGTGCGCAGCTCCTGCAGGCGGCGCGGGACCCGCACGGCCCAGGCGGTGTCCCGGAAGTGGCGTTTGATCTCGCCCGTGATGTAGGGCAGGGCCAGCGTCGTGAACTGCGTGTCACGCGCGGGGTCGTAGCGGTCGATGGCCTTGATCAGGCCGATGATGCCGACCTGGAGGATGTCCTCGTTCTCCGGGCCGCCGGGGCGGTCCCGGAACGGGCGGGCGGCGAAGCGCACCAGTGAGATGTTCATCTCGATCAACGTGTTGCGTACGTACTGGTACTCCCGGGTGCCCTCTTCGAGGCTCCGCAGCCTTTCGAAGAACACGCGGGTCAGGTGCCGGGCCTCGGAGGTGGACAGTTCGCTCGGGCAGGACACCTCCGGCAGCCCGCGGAGCGCGGGTGCGCCCCCTCCGCCGTCGGTGGGGGTGTTGGTCGTCGTCGAGGTGGTCGTCGTCCGGGTCGCGGCCTCGACCGTGGCCATGAGGGTCATCGTCTTCGCTCCTTGGGCACGGGTGCTTGCGGTGCGTGCGCGAATGCTGGGTGGTCTCACTCAAGCGGAAGCCCGCTTCCGCTCCCCTGCACCCTGCCGGGGCTACGGACACACGTCAAGGGATACCGGAAAAACAGTTCTGGATTTGCTTTTCGCGAGTCCCCACTCAAGAATGCGAACGTGGAGAACGAGCACACGGGTCCCCGTCGGAGCCGCTGGACCTTCCTGACGAACCACGCCCGGGTCCTGATCGCCATCGCGCGGGACCCCGGGATCCGGCTGCGCGACATCGCGGCGAACTGCGACCTGACCGAGCGCACCGTGCAGGCGATCGTCACGGACCTGGAGGCCGACGGGTACCTCACGCGGACCCGGGACGGCCGGCGCAACCGCTACGTCATCGCACCCGGCGCCCGTTTCCGCCACCCGGCGGAGGCCGACCGCGAGATCGCCGGCCTGCTGGCCTATCTCGTCGGCCCGCTGACCGCCCCGACGGCGGCTGCCGCTGGGGAGACGCACGACAGGCCCGGCCGTCGGGCCGACGACGTCCCGGCGGCCGAGAGTTCTGCCTGACGGCACCGTGTACGGGGTCGGCTGCGGGCCCGGCCGGGACCCGTGCGTTCGGGATGCGGGGAGCGCTGGGCCCGGTGAGCCTGGGGGCATGCCCGACACCCCGCACATCACCATCCACCCCGTCACCGCCAAAGGCGGCAGGCCCGTCACTGCGCACGCCCACGGCACCGACACGCCACTCGGCACCGCACACAGCCTCGCCGACGTCCTCGAGTTCGCCCGCCGCGCCGGCCTCGACGACCCCGGAGCGCTCATCGACCGGAACGATCCTGTGATCGTCTGGACCGGCGGCGGCCCCGACACCTGGACCTAGCCCCGCGCACCGGCCCTGCCGGCTGCCGTGATGGACCGGGTCTGCGGCCCACGAGGGTCGCCCGCAGCGCCGACCCCCCGACCTGCCCCGCCGCGAACGCGCAGGCGCGCCGGCGGATGTGGGGTGGTCGGCCGCCAAAGTTCGCTGGCCGGGGTAGCCGCCCGAGCGCCGATCATCACACCGCGCGACCGCGCGCCGTGCGCCGTCCTACTCCTCGGGGTCCCGGGCGCGGAGGAGGTCGAGCAGCCCTGCGTCCCCGCCGATCCACACGGAGGCCGCCCGTATGCGGTCGTAGACGAAGAGGACCAGCTCACTGGCCGTGGCCCGGACGGAGGCGCCGACGACGACCCGACCCCGTCCGGTTGGCGGGGCACGGTGATGGACAAGGTGGGGACGTCGCGGTCGCCGCAGAACTCCGGTGGCGTCGCCCGGCACCGGCTCCAGGAGACCGCGGTGCACACCTACGACGCTCAGGTCACCGGTGGCCCGGATGCGGAGGCACCGCCGGCGTCCGCGACCGCGGTCGTGCCGGGCACACCTGCGTGGCGTCCGCGCCGCACGCCCGGACGTCCGGCGACCGGCGCGATCGCCGGGCGTGAGGTGCTCACCGGCCGGGTAGGCGCCGGGTCCGCAGGGAGGGTCATCGCGGCTGAGGCGACGGAGGCAGGGAGGCACCCATGGCAGTGCAGCACCGGCTGGTGCCGTGCGACCGGGGAAGCGCGGGCCGCGTCCACGAGGCACCGGAACGGATCGAGCCGGAAGCCGGGGCGGGCGGCGCCGAGCCGCGGCACCGCCCGCTGGTGGCGCGCCCGGCCCGCGGGCGCGGGGACGCCGGTCGTGGCCGGTCCTGACGCGGTGGTCATCGGCGCCGGTCCGAACGGGCTGGTCGCGGCCAACGTGTTGGCCGATGCCGGCTGGCAGGTCGTCGTGCTGGAGGCCCGCACCGTACCGGGCGGCGCGGTCCGCAGCGACCGCGGCCTGGACCCGGCGTACGTCCACGACCTGTTCAGCGCCTTCTACCCGCTGGCGGTGGCCTCGCCGGTGATCGAGCAGCTGCACCTGGAAGAGTTCGGGCTGCGCTGGAGCCGCGCGCCCGCCACCGTGGCGCACCCGTTGACGGACGGGCGCTGCGCCGTCCTCGCCGCCGAACCGGAGGCGACGGCGGCCTCGCTGGAGCGGTTCGCCCCCGGCGACGGGGACGCCTGGTTGCGGCTGTGCCGGCTGTGGCAGCGGATCGGCGGCGATCTGCTGGAGTGCCTGTTCACGCCCTTCCCGCCGGCCCGCGCGGGCGGGAAGCTGGCGGTCCGGCTGGGCTGGTCCGAGGGGCTGCGGGTGGCGCGCACCATGCTCCTGCCGGCCCGGCGGCTCGGTGAGGAGGAGTTCGCGGGCGCGGGTGGGCGCCTACTGATCGCCGGCAACGCCCTGCACGCCGATCTGGCACCGGAATCGGCGCTCGGCGGCGGGTTCGGCTGGCTGATGTGCATGCTCGGCCAGACCTACGGTTTCCCTGTGCCCCGCGGCGGCGCGCAGGCCCTGACCGATGCCCTCGTACGCCGGTTCACGGCCCGGGGAGGTGTGCTGCAGTGCGGGCAGGAGGTGACCGGGGTACTGGTGCGGGACGGGCGAGCCGTGGCCGTCCGTACGGTCGACGGCACCGTGGTCGCGGCGCGGAGAGCGGTGCTCGCCGCCATGCCGGCGCCGGTGCTCTACGAGCGGCTCCTGCCCCCGGAAGCGCTGCCCGACCGCCTACGGAGCGACCTGCGGCGGTTCCAGTGGGACTTCTCCACCGTCAAGGTCGACTGGGCCTTGTCCCGGCCGGTCCCCTGGGCCGTGGAGGGCCCGCGCACGGCCGGAACGGTCCACCTCGCCGACGGCGTCGACGAGCTGACCCTCCTCGCCGCGCAGATCGCCATGCACCAGGTACCGAGCACCCCGTTCACCGTGTTCGGGCAGATGACCACGGCGGATGCGAGCCGCTCCCCCGAAGGCACCGAGTCCGCGTGGGCGTACACCCACGTCCCGCAGGACATCGCGGGCGACGCGGGCGGGGACGGCATCACCGGCCGGTGGGACGAACGGGAGAAGGAAGCCATCGCCGCCAGGATCGAGGCGCAGGTCGAACGGTACGCCCCGGGGTTCACCGCCACGGTCCGCGCCCGCCGGGTCCTCGCCCCGCCCGACCTCGAACGCCTCAACCCGGCCCTCGTGGGCGGCGCCGTCAACCAAGGCACCACGAACCTGCACCAGCAGCTCTTCTTCCGCCCCTTCCCGGGCACCGGGCGGCCCTCCACCCCCATCGCAGGGCTCTACCTCGCCTCCGCCGCGGCACACCCCGGAGGCGGCGTCCACGGTGCGCCCGGAGCCAACGCCGCCCGGACCGTCCTCTCCGCCCACCGGCCACTGCGCCGGCTGCGCCGGCCCCGCCGAAGCCGCTGAACGGCCCGGGCCGTGACCGGCCGGTCCTGGACCGCCAGGCGCGTCAGGCGGCTCGCCAGGCGCGTCAGGAGGCGGCAGGCGGCGAGCCCAGCGCCCAGCGTATGGTGCGGGTCACCGCCAGTCCCGCCGGCCGTACGCACCACTGCTCGGTCCGCGGCAGCAGGGGCAGCCCCAGGGGTTCCCTGGCCCACGGCGGCAGCAGGGCCACCGCCGCCCCCGCCAGTGCGGCGTACGGCAGGCGCGCCGGCCAGGGCAGCGGGGGCTCGAACAGGATGAAGCGGGCCGCCGCGCGGGCTTCCTCGGTTCCGCGGAGCTCCGGCCGGTAGCCGTCGATCCGCTCGTCGAGCTCGGCCGTCGTGCGGGGCGGGCGGACGACCCCCAGGGCCTGCCCGACACGGGCCGCCCCGGCGACGTACGCGTCGCACTCGTCCGCGTCCAGGGGCCGGACGCCGTACTGCCGATAGGCCCGCAGGAAGCTGTCGACCTCGGCGACGTGCACCCATTCGAGCAGGTGCGGGTCACCGGCGCAGTACGGCTCCCCGTCCGGGGTGCGGCCGCGGATGCGCTCGTGCACCGCCCTCACGCGGTCCACGGCCCGCTGGGCGTCCTCGGCGGTCCCGTACGTGGTGAAGGCCAGGAAGGTGCTGGTGCGCTGGAGGCGGCCCCAGGGGTCCCCCCGGTAGCCGGAGTGGGCGGCCACCGCAGCCATCGCCCGCGGGTGCAGGGACTGCAGGAGCAGGGCGCTCAGTCCGCCGACGAACATCGATGCGTCGCCGTGCACGCGGCGGATCGGCTCGTCGGGAGCGAACCACCTCGGCCCGGGGGTGCCGTGGATCCTGGCCCGGTTCTCCGGGCCGTCCGCACCGGCGACACGGCGGAAGAGGGCGTCGCCGAGGCGGTCACGAGCCGTCGGCGGCGGCAGCCGGTTCAGCGTTCCCGACCGGTTCACGTGTCAAGTGTCGCGCCGACCGGCCGGTGTCGGGAGCCGCCCCGCGGACGATGCGGATCGCCGGGACCGGTGCTCCCGTGGCGCGCGGCCGTCAGGTGTGCAGGCGGCTGTTGACGCCGTCGTGGCCGTCGGCGTGCTCGTCGTCGAACCAGTAGTCCCCGGCCGCCAGGTAACGGAAGGAGTGGCTGCCGTGGACGGGCAGCGCGACCGTGGCGGCGCGGGTGCCGTCCCCGCGGGCCCGCAGGGGGTGCGCGGCGGGGTTCCAGTGGTTGAAGTCCCCCACCACGCTGACCGGCCCCTCAGGAGTGTCCTCGGGGAGGACGAAGGTGACCTGCGTGCGGCCCTTGAGATGCTTGCGTTCGAGCACCGGATGACTCCAGGGGTGGGGCTGACAGAGGTTCATGCACCCTCGCACGGCAGTTCCCGCCCCGGACCGGCACACGCCGCCGGCAGGGGCGGCCGTCACCCGCCCGGCCGCCGGGCACCCGTCGTGCGTTGCCCCGTGCCGGGCGGCCCCGCCCCAACGCGTCTCCGGCGCGCGCGAGGCACGGCGGGGGCGTCGGTCGCGGCGGCCGAGGTCGAGGGCCCGGGTGCCCGGTCAACGCCCGCCCGGGCGCCGCGCGGCCACCGTGTTCGCCAGGGCCACCAGCTTCCGGTACTCCAGCTCGTCCGCCTGCCGGGCCCTGAAGTGCAGCGGGGGGCGCTCGACGAGGGGCCGGAGGGCGGAGTAGCCGGCCACGTACGCCTGCTCCTGCCGCTCGGTGCCCACCGGATCCCAGAAGATCAGCAGCTGCTGGTTCCTGCGCGTTCCCTCTTGGGTGGCGAAGCACAGTTCGTGGGCAACCAGCCGGGGCTCGTCCGCCGGGAGGGCCGCAAGGAGTTCGTCGTGGGTCAGGTTGCCCTCCACCTCGGGCACCAGGACACCCGTCGGCCGCTGACAGCGGAGGATCACGGTGTTGACGTCCCGCCGCTCCTTCAAGTGGCGGAACGCGGCGAAAGAGCCTTCTGAGAGGCCGGGCGGGCTGTTCACACGGATCTCGCTTCGGTCGTGGACAGGACCTGGAGATCAACGATCCGATCCTGGCGAAGATGCGGCCGAACCGAAGGCCACGGGCCGCCCCGCGCCGGCACCGTCCGAGGCGTGGGGCGCAGCAGGGGGACGGTGCTCTGGTTCGGGACCGTGCGGCCCGGGCGGTGCCGGCACGCTACCCCGGGGGCAGCGCGGGGCACGCACCGAGCGCCGAGCGCCGGGCGCCGGGCGCCGGGCGCCGGGCGCCGTCGACGTGGTCGGCGACGCGGCCACCGGCGGCCCGCCCGAGGACTGATCGGCCCCGCCCACCGGCCTAACCCGGCGCGCCCGCCCCGGCCGGGCTGCCCACAGT
>NZ_JBHWJJ010000057.1:0-43760 GCF_042732005.1 Streptomyces sp. NPDC059851
CGTTCCACCCGGGTCCTCTTCTCAACCCAAACCGGGGTCTTTGACACGGGGCCCCCGTTCCGGGACCCGGCCTCGTCCCGGTCCCCACCCCCGGCACCGGCACCGCCGACCGGACCTGGACGCTGGCACGGGTGGACGGCGGCGTCACCCGCACGGTGAGCAGCGGGCACGGCAGCCGGTGCCTGGTCGCGACGGGCCCGGAGAACTTCGCCCCCGTCCACCAGCTCCCCTGCGCCGCCCAGCAGGACGGGCAGCGCTGGGAGCTGCTGAGGGGTACGGGCGACCGAGCCGGTCACTTCATGCTGCGCAGCGTCGGCCGTGCCAAGTGCCTGCTGGTGCAGGGCCTCGGTACGGGTCGGCCCGCAGCGCAGACGTCCTGCGGAGAGGCGTACGGGACCAGTGGTGGCGCCTCGTTCCCTGACGACTTCGTGAACGGTCGTTCGGGCAGGTCCTGCGGCCCGGCTCACAGGTCACATGCCTCATGCCGCATGCCACGCCCCGCAAACGTCAGACGCGAGCCGTTGCTCAGCGCGCCTGGACGACCGTACGGCCCTTGCGGGCCCCGTCGGAGCAGGAACGCTTCTCCGCGGCGGTCATCTTGCGGGTCTTCACCACCACCGCATTGCTCTTGCCGTCAGTGCCGTTCTTGGCCGGGCCGGTGATGGTGTCCTGGAAGAACCAGTAGTAGTGACCCCACTTGGGGCTGTCGTAGTGCGTCTGCCAGGTACCGGAGACCTTCTGCATCACCTGGGCGCGCGAGATCCAACCCACCTCGCCGGGCTTCACCGTCATGTTGAGCGAGCTGCTCTCCGAGTGGCTGCTCGACCAAGTGTGGCTGTAACTCGCCGTTATGCTGAGGTCGACGATGCCCGCGATCTTGCCGCCGGCGGTGACGGAGACGCCCAGCGAGTCGGTGGAGCCCACCGTGTCGTCCCAGGTCATCGTCTGGGTGGCGTCCGAAGTGGTGCAGTTGTAGAGCGAGTTCGACACCTGGCGGAACTCCCCCAGATACGCCTTCCCGAGCTTGGGCGCGTTGAACGTGCACTTGCCTTCGCCCGAACCGCAGTCCGCCATGAGCTCCTGCCGTGTCGGCTGCTCGGCTGCGGATGCCGGCAGGCTGGTTGCCGCCGCGACTGCGCAGGCCGCCACCGTCATGGACAGTGCGCGGGCTGCGCGGCGCTTGACGCGGAGTGTCGTCACCGTGGTACCTCTCACCTTGCTGGGGGGATCGGTTGACCGCCGTGCGCCGGGGCGGATGCGAGCGCCACCGGCAGCACGTTCGATCACCGCCTCTTGCGATCTGCGATTCTCCAGTCCGGTCAGAGAGGTGCGGTGCGAATGAGACACCGTGCGGCGCCCCCTCGACCTCCCAGCCCCCTGCCTCCCGGCCAGGGGCGTACGAAATGATCACGCTTGAGGAGAGAACGGTGTCCGACCTGGACTTCTACGCTCACGTCGCAACGCGTTGCAGCGTCCTCGGGGCCGGAATCGGATCCGACCCCGCCGCATGGGAGGACGCGGTGGGGCCTGACTACCTCGACGATCCCGGCGACGGGCTGCTGCGCCGGGACTACGGGCTGGTGGAGCTCTCCTTCTCGGATGTCGAGGGGCGCCTGACCTGCTCCGGGATCAGTGTGCAGGTCCACCGGTTGGTCCACGACACCCGAGTACCGCCGGCCCTGGAACGCGCGTACGGGACGTTCGCGCCCCGTACCCGGTTCGAGGAGTTGCGGCGGGTGGTCCTGTCCCTGGGCTGCACGGTGGACCCCGATGACGTCACGGGGACCGTCCACCGCTACCGCGTGTCCGAGTCCGGCGCCCGTATTTTCGTCTTCGCCGACCCCGACCCCGACCCGTACGGGGACGGCAGCCGTGACGTCGACGGATCGGCGATCCCCCGGGCCGGCAGCGTGCGCTCCTTGAGCGTTTCCCCGTCCTGGTGGGGGCTGTAGTAGAGCCCGACCGTCCCGCCCCTCGGCCCGGCCCCGGGGTACGCGTTCCCGTGGGCAGCGGCGTCCGCCGACGTCCACGGACGCCGGAGGGGAGTCTGCGGGCCGCGCGTGCGTGTCACCCGGTCCGCATCCGCATCCCCACCCCCCACCGCATCCTGTCGGGTCTCCGGCGCAACTCCTCGCGCTCCGCGCCTGGTTGCATGGGCACATGAACGCCATACTCACCAGCCTGATCGCGGTCCTCGGCACGTTGCTGGGATCGGCCATGACCCACGGGTTCCAGCAGCGCTCCGCGCGCCGGACGGAGGACGGTGCCCGGGCGGAACGGCTGCGACAGGAGCGGCTGGACGTGTACGGCTCCTACGCCGGGCTGCTCGTGGAATTCCGGCAAGCGATGCTGCACCACTGGTTCTGCGTCCACGAGGGACGCGACGCGGAGGACGAGCCGGCCTTGCGGGCGCGTTCCTTCGAGCTGCGTTCGGCCGCCCAGAACGCACTGTTCAGGCTCCGCCTGGTCACTGAGGAAGCCGAGGTAGTGGCGGCGGCGGACGCGGCGTTCAGGGAGGTGGGCAAGCTGGACCGGCCCGCCGACCGTGACGGCCTACTGCCCCGGCGGGACGCCACGCGCGAGCTGATCGACGCCTTCGTCACCACGGCAGGGCACCACGTCTGAGGCGGGGCCCTGCGGCCTGCCGCCGGCCTACCGGGCCGCGCTGTCAGTGGCGCCTGGCACCATCCCGGAGGACCCCACCTCAAGGAGACCCATGGGCACCTGGGACGTCGGCCCCTTCGACAACGACACCGCCGCTGACTTCTGCGACTCCCTCGACGAGGCCCCCGAGGGCGACCGGCCCCGCCTCGTGCGGGACGCGCTCGCCCGCGTCCTCGACGCCGACGACCCCCTGGACCAGCACCTGGCGGTCGAAGCGGTGGCCGCGGCGGCCCTCGTCGCCGCCCAGTGCCCCGGCGGACGGCCCGTCACCGGCTCGTACGGGCCGGACCTGCCCGTACCCGTGCTTCCCGCCGACCTGCGGGGCACGGCCGTCCGCGTCCTGGACCGGGTCGAAGCCGAGCCGTCCGAGTTGCGGGACCTGTGGGCGGAGACCGCCATGTACCCCCACTGGCTGTGGAGCCTCCACCTCCTGCGCAAGGTCCTCACCTTCCCGGCACCACAGCCGGTGGCCCGCTCCTGGGCCAGGATCGACGCGTGGATGCAGCGGCACGCCCCCGCTTCGTACGCGCTGCTCGCGCCGCCGGCCGACCCCGCCGAGGTCGAGTCCGCGCAGGAAGCGATGGGGGTCCGCTTCCCCACGGACCTCCTGGAGTCGCTGGCCTGCCACGACGGGATCACCGAGTGGGCCAAGTTGCTCCCCGACGAGCCGCCCATGTCCGTCGCGGGGATCCTCGAACACTGGCGGGCGTGCGTCGAGTTCGCAGAAGAGGAGCCCGACTACGCCGCACCCGACGGAGACCAGGAACCTTGGTGGCACCCGCAGTGGATCCCCTGGGCACAGAGCCACGGCGACTCCCAGATCATCGACATGCGCGAGGGACCCGGCCGAGGCCGCCTGGGGAATGCGGCACACGACGACGTCGGCTGCTTCGACGCCGGATGGCCCTCACTGGCCGTGTACCTGACCGCCGTGGCCGACGCGCTCGACCACGGCGGGAAAGTGGACGGAGTCGTGCCCTACCTCACCCGGGACGGCGGGCTGTGGTGGGCCGTTCCCCAGACGACCGAGCTGAACGGCGCCCCGCTCACCCCCGCCCCCCGAGCGGAACCGTAGTCACCACCGCACGTCCACGCGGCCCGGCCGCCCGTCGCGGCCACCGCCGCAGGGTGGGGTCGGGCGCCGCAGGGTGGGGTCGGGCGCCGCAGGCTACAGGCCGAGGGTCAGCAGGATCGTGACGGTCGGCGGGAGCGGCGCGATCCGCCCCGCCCAGTGGGCGGCCCTGGCCCGGGCGGGGTGTCGGGGGGACAGCCGGGAGGCCACCACGAGCAGAGGGGTAACCGTCCAGGACGCCCACCAGCAGGTCGTGACGACGGCCACGGTCCGTGGGTGGACCCCCCCCCGGCCATCG
Organism: Streptomyces sp. NPDC059851; assembly: GCF_042732005.1. Lineage (NCBI taxonomy): Bacteria > Bacillati > Actinomycetota > Actinomycetes > Kitasatosporales > Streptomycetaceae > Streptomyces > Streptomyces sp. NPDC059851. Next base: position 4,035 of record NZ_JBHWJJ010000057.1, read on the forward strand.
GGGCCAGAGCCCCGAAGAAGAAGGCCACCGGGATCAGGGCCAGAGTGGCAGCCGTGGTCCACATCGACACCCCGCCGTCGGTGGCGGCTTCGGCGGCGCGGTGGGTGATCGGGGCGGGGGGCGTCTCGTGCACGGGTACAGCCAAGCCGCTGCGGTGCCGGCCCGCCTGAGCGGGCGTACTCAGGGCCGGCCGGTCCCCGTACTCATCATGCCGGCGGTCCCTCGCGCCAACTCCCGCTCCTGCTGTGTCCGTTCACCGTCACGTGTATGGCACAGTGATGCACACCGTGGCCCGGAAGTGCTACACACCGCGCGACCTCTCCGGCCCGTAGAAATGTGAGAGTGGGGGAGCCAGATGACGAGCAACCTGCCGGGGCGCACGCCCGCTTCCGCCCTGCACCCCTCGGCCGAGGCCGTTGTGCGCACCTTCCTGGACACCGTCGACGGGCTGCGACCGGATCTCGTCCAAGGCCTCTACCTGACGGGGTCCGTCGCACTCGGCGACTTCCGGCCCGGGCGCAGCGACGTCGACTTCGTGGCCGTCTGCGCGTGGCGTCCCGGACAGGACGACGTCGCTGCCCTGGAGGAGGCGCACCGGCAGACCCGCGCACGGCACGAGCGGCCCCACTTCGACGGCATCCACGTCACCCGGGACGACCTGGCCGGGCCACCGGACGCCTGTCCGCCGGTGCCCTACGCGTACGAGGGATCCTTCCACACCGCCGGGGACTTCGAGGTCAATCCGGTGACCTGGGCCGTGCTGGCCCGAAACGCCGTGGCCGTGCGCGGTCCCGCCCCCGGCACCTTCCCCGTGGGCGTCGACCGTACGGCCCTGACCGACTGGGCGCGGGCCAACCTCGACGGCTACTGGCGCCGCTGGCACGCCGCGCACGGCGGGGCGTTCTCCCCCATGGGCGTCGCGGCGCTGGGCGGCTGGGCTCCCGCCTGGGCGGTGCTGGGCGTGAGCCGCCTGCACTACACGGTGGCCACCGGCGCGATCACCTCCAAGGCGGGCGCCGGCTCGTACGCCCTCCAGGCGTTCGGCGCCCACTGGGAGCCCATCGTCTCCGAGGCGTTGCGGGTCCACCGCGGCGACCCCGGCCCCGCCCGGGTCAGGTCTCCGTTCCGACGGCGCGCCGACACGCTGGGGTTCGTGTCCATGGTGATCGAGGACTGTCTGCGCTGAAGTCCCCGGAGGGCCGACGGTCCGCCCGTGTTCTCCCTCTGGCCGCCGAGAGCGGCTCCGCCGGGCGAGCGGCGACCCGCCGGACGGGCCAACGGCTGACCTGCCCGTACGAGCAAGTGAGAACGAGGTGCACCCATGGCGGTCAGCGCGTCCCGCGCCCATGTGGTCGGCCTGCCGGCGGCACTGACGGCGACGGCCCTGTGGGGGTTCACGTTCCTCGGGCCGGCCGCCGTCGCCCCCGTCAACGTGTACTACCTCGTCATCGGGCGGTACGCCGTCTTCGGGCTCATGTCCCTCGCCGTGCTCCTCGTACGCCGCGGCGGTCTGCGCACCCTCGGCGCCCGCCGGCTGCTGACGGCGGTGCACCTGGGCGTGGTGGGCCACATCGGTTTCTACCTGCTGCTGGCGATGTCCGCCGAACTCGGCGGCGGCGTCCTCGCATCGACCATGACGGGGCTGATCCCCCTCATGGTCACCCTGGTCTCGAACCTGCTGGAGAAGGTGCTCGCCCGACGGAAGCTCGCCCTCCCCGTCGCGGTCATCTCCATCGGGCTCCTGCTGGTCAACACCGCCGAGCCCGCCGACGGTTCCGCGAGCGGTCGCGACCTCGTGCTCGGTGCCGTGCTGGGGTTCCTGGCCTCCGCCGCGTGGTCCTACTTCGTCATCGTCAACCGCAGGGCCCTCCAGCGCGCCCGGCCGGCCGTCGACGGCACCACCTGGACCGCGTGCATCGGCCTGGGCGCCTGCCTCGGGTCGCTGTTCCTGCTGCCGCTCGCGCTGACGGGCGGCGGCCCGTCGCCGCTCTCGGACACCGGCGCGCCGTGGCCGTTCCTGGGGTGGTGCGTGACGCTGGCCGTCCTCGGCTCGTGGTGCGCGACCTGGTTCTGGAACCTCGCCTCCGAGCGGCTTCCGGCCACGGTGATGGGGCCGGTCATCGCCATGGAGGCGGTCTTCGGCGCCGCCTTCAACCTCTGGTGGGAAGGCCGGACCCCTACCTTCCACGAACTGTGGGGCGGTCTGCTCGTGGTCGCGGGCGTCCTACTGGCCTCGTACCTCTTCAACCGCGCCGGCCTCCCCCGCGGCACCCCGCCGCAGGACACCGGCGGACCCGCGGGCCCGACCTCCCACTCCACACCTGCCGGACCAGGGCCGACGCCCTGACACCGCCCGGCGCGGACGGGCCGTGCGCGCCTGCCCGGGGGATCCACGGTGGACCGCGCCCGCCCGGCGACCGGGCCTGGGAGCGCTCTCAGCAGGTGGGGGCAGCGTTTATCCTGGTCGACGTCGGACCGGCGGCGCCGCCTTGGCCTTGGACGGAGACGGGAATGACTGCCTTGCCCGAGCAGACCGCGGGGTCGTCGCGCCCCACGCTGGAAGCCGTCGCCGCGCGGGCCGGCGTGTCCCGGGCGACGGTCTCACGGGTCGTCAACGGCGGCGCCGGCGTGCGCCAGCCGGTGGTGGAGAAGGTGCGCGAGGCGGTCCGGGAGCTGGGTTACGTACCGAACCACGCGGCGCGTTCACTGGTCACGCGGCGTCATGGTGCCGTGGCCGTGATCATCGCGGAGCCGGAGTTCCGGATCTTCTCCGATCCGTTCTTCGAGAAGCAGGTGCGCGGGATCAGCCGGGAGCTGACCGCGCACGACATCCAGCTGGTGCTGCTCTGGGTGGAGGGCCTCGGCGACCACGAGCGGATCGCGCGCTATCTGGACGGGGGGCACGTGGACGGGGCACTGGCCTTCTCCCTGCACAGCGACGACCGGCTGCCCGCGCTGATCGCCCGGAGCAGGGTTCCCGTGGTGTTCGGGGGCCGTCCGGCGCTGGGGGCGGGTCCGGTGGTGCCGTTCGTCGACTGCGACAACCGGGGCGGTGCCCGGGAGGCCGTGCGGCACCTGGTGTCCCTGGGGCGCCGCCGCATCGGGCACATCGCCGGCCCCCGCAACCAAACGTCCGCGGTGGACCGGATCGCCGGCTACCACGACGTGCTGGTCGACGCCGACCCGGAGCTGCTGGTCCAGGGCGACTTCACCTTGGAGAGCGGGGCCCGGGCGATGGCCGAGCTGCTGGACCTGCGGCCGGACCTCGACGCCGTCTTCGCCGCCAACGACCTGATGGCCGCGGGAGCGCTCCGCACGCTACGGGAACGCGGGCTCCGGGTGCCCCAGGACGTCGCGGTGGTCGGCTTCGACGACATGGATTCGGTGGTCCGGGATGCCGAACCGGCGCTCACCACGGTGCGCCAGGACGTCGAGGGCATGGGCCGGCTCATGGTGAGGTTGCTGCTGCGCGTGCTGGACGGGGCGGTCGGCACGGAACCGGGGTCTGCGAGATTGGGGTCGGCGGGGCCGGCATCTGTGGGGTCGGGGCCTGCGGCGACGTCCGTGATCACGCCGACGAGTCTGGTGCGGCGGGCCTCGGCCTGACCGCACGACGACGGCGACGGCGGGCGTGAGGGCCGTGGCCCGCGCCCGCCGCCGCTTTCCCCGGGGCATCAGTCGTAGGGGATGACCAGTACCGAGGTGTCCGTGCCCGTCTGCAGGCGGGAGTCCGCGTTGCCGATCGCGCTCCAGACCTCCAGCCGCACCGTTCCGCCGCGCAGGTCACCGAGCGCGCCGGTGGCGGTCTTCAGGCCCCGGGTGTGGTGGTACTCCTCCCAGCCCGGGACGGGATCGGTGGCGAAGTAGTGGTAGGTCTCCGTCCGTTCGAAGGTGCCGTCGCCGGTGAGGTCGTAGCGGACCCGCACCTGCTGGCCCAGGCCGACCGCCGTGCCGGCGTCCACCGGCAGGCGGAACGCGGTGGTGCCGCCCGCCCTGAGGGTGCCGTTCACGCCTTTCGCCTCGTACACCAGAGGCTCGTACGGGGTGCCGTCGTGGTTGGTGCCGTCGGCCGAGGGCACGGTGTCGCTACCGGCCGTGCCCCCGGTGGCCGTGGTGAGCACGCCGCCGGAGCGCAGGCGGTAGGTGTCGCCGCCGGAGGGGTCGGGGTTCGGGTCGGGGTTCGGGGCGGTGCCGGTGCCGGTGGCGGTGGAACGGGGAGGCACGGTCAGGGTCCTGCCGTCGGAGAAGGTGACGGTGCGGGTGGTCGGACCGTGGTTGTGGGCCGCGTAAGTGCGGGTGCCGTTCCTGCTGAAGACCGCGGAGGTGGGGATGTCGCCGGTCACCGACGGGTCGGGGGCGCCGAGGGCGTTGAGGGACGTGATCCAGTGGTAGGTGTGCGCCTTGGACTCGCCCGCCTCCGGGGTGTACGCGGCGTTGCCCGCGTCCCACTTCGCCTTCGCGGCGCCCGGGTCGGCCAGTGCCTGGAACTCCCAGAGGACGTCGCGCCATTCGGTCGCAGGACCGCCGTTCTCGCGCTCCATCTCGGCGATGTTGCGCCGGATCGCCTCCTTGTGCCCGCCCAGGTGGAGCGACCCACCGGTGACGGGGAGCACGTTGATGCCGTGGATCTCCTCGGGGTTGGCCGTCCACCAGGTGGCGTGGGCGGCGCCGCTGCCCCAGACCATGCCGGCGGTGTCGTGCCCGAAGGAGGCGGGGAAGGCCTGCCCGTCGGCGTCGAACCAGTACTGGGCGATCGCCTCGCCCTCGGTGGCGAGCAGGTAGGAGCCGAGGTCGCGCAGGCCGGTGTCGCCGGTGGCCGAGCCCCAGAGCACGAGGGCGGCGCTGAGGTTGGTCGACTCGGAGGACGACTCCTGATTGTTGCCGGCGGCGAAGCCCTGGTGTCCGGAGGCCCAGCTGTGGCCGGCGTAGACGTCGAAGCCGCGCAGGAACGGGAAGGCGCCGTCGGTGCGGGAGGGGTTGGCGGTGTCCCGGATCAGGGTCTTGACCATGCCGCCCCAGGCGGAGTCGGCGGCCCAGCCGGGGTCGTACTGGGCGACGATCGCGGCCGCGTACACGTAGTAGCCGTAGTGGAAGTGGTGGTCGTTGAGCTCGGTGTCGCTGCCGTAGGAGGCCGGGTAGCCGGTGAGGCTCTTCCAGGTGCGGTCGTAGGAGAACCCGTTGGCGCCGCCCGCGGTGAACCAGTCCTGGAGGCGGCCCTTGAGGAGGCCGAGGAGCCGGTCGCGGACGGCGGTCTCGCCGATCTGGTCGGCGAGCGGCACGAGCTGGGCGAGCCGACCGAGTGCCTTGCCGGTCCAGTAGGTGTCGACGGCGCCGGAGAACGGGTCGGCGGCGTACGCGGCCTCGTTCAGGTGGCCGCGCAGCCCGGCGGCGTCGACGTCGGGCGTGCGGGGCAGGGCGGGAAGGACCGGGGCGGTCCTCTGGGTGGTGGTGAAGGCGGTGCCCTCGCGGACCTTCATGGTGCCGCGCGGTGAGGCGTACGTGTGGGGGGTGAGGGGATCGGCGGTGTGGAGCCACTGGTGCCGGTAGAGGGCCTGGAGGGTGCCGCGTTCGGTGCCTTCCCTGGCCTCCGTGGTGAGGGTGTACGTGGCGCGGACCGTGCCGCCGGCGGTGCTCCAGTCCACCCGGGATCCGGTGACGAAGCTGAAGGCGTACTTCCGGTACGTCGCGAGTGCGTCGGCGGAGGGCAGGACGGCGACGGAGAAGTAGTCCTTGCCGCCGAGGGCGGCGCTGATCGTGGTGCGGCGACGTTCCAGTCGGTGCCGGTCGGTGCGAACAGGGCGTAGTGGTGGCCGGCGACGGTGATGCCGAGGACGTTGCCCTGGTCGGCGAAGACGGTGGGGGTGACCGCGGTGGTGATCCGGGCGTCGCCGCCGGAGCCCTGGGCGTACACGAACGGGCTGCCGTGGCCGATGGTGGTGCGCAGGGTGCGGGTGCCGTCGGACCAGTAGGGGGTGACGGTCCAGTCGGACCAGGAGTCCGCCTTGGTGTCGGGCGAGTTCAGCCCGGCGAGGCCGATGGTGAGGTCCCGCGCGTGGGCGAACTCGTACTGGCGGCCGTCCCCGACGACGGCAGGGCCGGTGGGATAGCCGATGTCCAGGCCGCCGGCGGCCGCCTGGTAGGTGAGGGGGTGGCCGTACATGGGGGTGGAGTACGGGTTGTCGCCGTAGCGCTGGAAGGCGAGTGAGGACCACCAGTCGTTGGTGGGGACCGGTCTGCCTGCGGCTGCGGGGGTGACTTTGGGGGTGACGGGCGTACCGGTGTGGGTGGTGGGGCCGGAGGTTCCGGCGGGGCGGGTGTCGGAGTAGCTTCCGGCGCCCACGGGGACGGTGGCGGCAGCCGCGGGGCTCGCGGCCGGTCCGAGTCCGACGGCGGCCAGGACGGCGGCCAGGACGAGGGGGGCGGCTCGGCGCGAGTGGGGGACGGGCATGGGAACACCTCGTGTCATTGCGGTGGGTCATGTCCGGGACTCGTACCCGAGAGCGCTCTCAGATGGCCGGAAACGTAAGACTCCCGAAACGTGGATGTCAAGAGACCGTGCACGGACGGAAGTTGAGGCCGGTTCCGCGCCAATGCGCGTTCGACTCTTGACGGATCGCACGCGCCGCGGGCACGCTCCCCTCGCTCGGTGAGAGCGCTCTCAGCGATGCGTTCCCGTTCGGTCCCGGAGCCAAGGGAGGCTTCCCATGCCCACAGCCAGAGCCGCCAGGAGAGCCGCCGTCCGCCTGGGGGCGGTCGCTCTTGCCGGGGCCCTGCTCGCCGCCTGCGGTGGTCCGTCGGAGGGCGCCCCCGACAGCGCGGACGGCAAGGTCACGATCACCGTGGACCTGTTCGGCTCCTTCGGCTACGAGGAGGCCGGCCTCTACGCCGAGTACGAACAGCTGCACCCGGGCGTGACCGTCAAGCAGACCGACACCGAGGACGAGGCCGACTACTGGAAGTCGCTCCAGACCCGGCTGGCCGGCGGCGGCGGTCTCGCCGACGTCCAGGCCGTCGAGGTGGGCCGGATCGCCTCCGTGGCACAGCAGCAGGGCGACAGGTTCGAGGACCTGCGCACGTACGGGGCGGGCGCGCTCGAAGGCGAGTTCGCCGGGGCCACCTGGGCGGCGGCCACCGGAAGGAACGGCGAGGTCCTCGGCCTCGGCACCGACGTGGGCCCCGAGGCGATGTGCTACCGCACCGACCTCCTCGCCCGGGCGGGCCTGCCCACCGACCGCGAGGAGCTCGCGCAGAAGTGGTCGACCTGGGAGGGCTACCTGGAACTCGGCCGGCAGTACAAGGTCGGCGCCCCCGACAAGAGCGCGTGGCTCGACAGCGTCGGCAGCCTCTACTCCGTCATGATCGGCCAGCAGAAGGAGCGCTACCACGACGCCTCCGGCAAGCTGATCTGGGAGACCAACCCCGCCCTGAAGACGGCCTGGGAGGCGTCCGTCACGGCGGCGCAGAGCGGGCTGAGCGCCAATCTGGACCAGTGGTCGCCGCAGTGGAACCAGGCCTTCGCCGCCGGTTCCTTCGCCACGCTCCCCTGCCCCGCCTGGATGCTCGGCTACATCAAGGGCCAGGCCGGTGACGCGGGCAAGGGCAAGTGGGACGTGGCGAAGCTGCCGGCCGGCGCCGGCAACTGGGGCGGCTCGTACCTGGCGGTGCCGCGGGCCGCCAAGCACAAGAAGGAGGCGTACGCGCTGATCGCCTGGCTCACGGCGCCCGAGCAGCAGGCCAAGGTCTTCCGGAAGCAGGGCAACTTCCCGTCCGCGACCCGTGCCATCGCGCAGATCTCCGACACCGTCGACCCCTACTTCTCGAACGCCCCGATCGGCCGGATCTTCGGCGATGCCGCGAAGGCGTCACCCGTCCAGGTCCTCGGCGTCCACGACCAGAACATCGCCCGGCAGATCACCAATGCCCTGGGCGAGGTCGAGCGCAAGGGCACGGCTCCCGACCAGGCGTGGGCGAACGCCAGGAAGGGCGTGGCCAACACCATCGGCTGACGCCCGCCTCCGGGCCGGTCGGGGCACACCCCGCCCCGCCCCGTCCCGTCCCGCCCGTGACCGGACCGCCGGGGGTCTCCCGGACCGGCCCCCGCCCGGGACCGGCCCGGCTCGGAGGCCCCCCGCCCCGCCCCACCCGGGCACCGCCTCTTCCCGAAGGGCCGCATCGTGACCCCGGCAGCACCCCTACGGCCGACACCGCCGCCGACCCGGCCGTCGCCGCCCCGACCGTCCACCCTCCGGCGCGCGTGGCACAAGGTCTCCGCGTACGCCTACGTCGCCCCGTTCTTCAGCCTGTTCGCCGCCTTCGGGCTCTTCCCCCTGCTCTACACGGCGTACGTGTCGCTGCACCGGGTGGAGTTGCAGACACCCGGTGACATGCAGTGGCGCGGGCTCGGCAACTACACCGCGCTCCTCGGTGACGAGTTCTTCTGGACCTCGCTGCGCAACACCTTCACCATCGGTGTGCTGTCCACGGTCCCCCAGTTGCTGATGGCGCTCGGCCTCGCGCACCTGCTGAACCACGAGCTGCGCGGACGGACGTTCTTCCGGACGGTGATGCTGCTCCCGTACGCGACCTCGGTCGCCGCCGCCACGCTGGTCTTCGCCCAGCTCTACGGCCGCGACTTCGGCCTGGTGAACCAGGTGCTCGGGCTCGTCGGCATCGAACCGGTCGACTGGCAGACCGGCACGGTCGCCTCCCAGATCGCCGTCTCCAGCATCGTCGTCTGGCGCTGGACCGGGTACAACGCGCTGATCTACCTGGCCGGCATGCAGTCCATCCCGCACGAGCTCCACGAGGCCGCCGAGATGGACGGGGCCTCGCGCTGGCGGCAGTTCTTCCACGTCACCCTGCCCGGGCTGCGGCCGACCATCCTCTTCACCGTCGTCGTCTCCACCATCGGCGCGACCCAGCTCTTCGGCGAACCGCTGCTGTTCGAGGGGTCCGTCTCCGGCGGCATCTCCCACCAGTACCAGACGCTGGGCCTCTACCTGTACGAACAGGGCTGGGGCTTCTTCCACCTGGGCCGGGCGGCCGCCGTCGCCTGGGTGATGTTCCTGCTGATCCTGCTGGTCGTCGGCGTCAACGCCGTGATCGGGTCCCGCCGCGCCCGTAAGGAGGCCGGACGATGACCGTCCTCACCGATCGGCCGGTCGGGCACCCGCCCGCCGAGCGGCACGCCCGGGTCGGGCGCCGACGCTCCCGCGCCGGGCGCACGATGCGGGGCGGGAAGCTCGCCCACGCGGTCCTGCTCCTCGCCGTGCTCGTCTCGGCGTTCCCGTTCTACTGGACGGTCGTCGCGGCCAGCCGCTCCAACGCCGACCTGGCCGAGGTGCCGCCGACGCTCCTGCCCGGACCGAACCTGGTGCACAACGTCGAGGCGGTGGTGCGGGAGGCCGACATCGGCCGGGCGCTGGTCAACTCCCTCATCGTGTCGGGGTCGGTCACCCTCGGCACCGTCCTGTGCTCCACCCTCGCCGGCTTCGCCTTCGCCAAACTGCGCTTCCGCGGCCGCGGCGCACTGCTCGCGGTCACGGTCGGCACCATGATGATCCCGCCGCAGCTGGGCGTCATCCCGCTGTTCATGCTGATCGCCGAGCTCCAGTGGGTCAACCAGCTCCAGGCCGTCATCCTGCCCGGACTGGTCTCCGCCTTCGGCGTGTTCTTCATGCGGCAGTACCTCACCCAGTCCCTGCCGGACGAACTGATCGAAGCGGCCCGCGTCGACGGCGCCTCCACCGCCCGGATCTTCTGGTCGGTCGTCGTGCCCGTCGCCCGGCCCGGCATGGCCGTCCTCGGCCTGCTGACCTTCATGGCCGCCTGGAATGACTTCTTCTGGCCCGTCGTCGCCCTCTCCTCCTCCGAGCCGACCGTGCAGGTCGCCCTGCGCCAGCTCGGCGGCGGCTACGTCAACGACCAGTCCGTCATCATGGCCGGCACCCTGCTCGGCACGCTGCCCGTGCTGCTGGTCTTCGGCCTGCTCGGCCGGCAGATCGTCGGCGGCATCATGCAGGGCGCGGTCAAGGGCTGAGCCCCACAAGAGCCCCCTCACCCCTCGCTCACGAAGCCTTCTCACCTCCGGGAGACCATCCTCATGACCTCGCTCGACGAACGCCCCCGCGCCGGGGCGACGCTCCGGTTCCCCGAACGTTTCCGCTGGGGTACCGCCACCGCCGCCTACCAGATCGAGGGGGCCGCGGGCGAGGACGGCCGCACCCCGTCCATCTGGGACACCTTCAGCCGCACCCCGGGCAAGGTGTGCAACGGCGACACCGGCGACATCGCCGCCGACCACTACCACCGCGTGAGCGAGGACATCGCACTCATGCGACGGCTCGGTGTGACGGACTACCGGTTCTCCATCGCCTGGCCCCGCGTCCAGCCGACCGGCCGGGGACCCGCCGTCCAGAAGGGCCTGGACTTCTACCGGCGCCTCACCGACGAGCTGCGCCGGGCAGACATCCGGCCCGTGGCCACCCTCTACCACTGGGACCTCCCCCAGGAACTGGAGGACGCCGGGGGCTGGCCGCGCCGGGACACCGCGTACCGCTTCGCCGAGTACGCCGGCCTCGCGGCGGAAGGGCTCGGCGACCGGGTGGCGACCTGGACCACCCTCAACGAGCCCTGGTGCTCGGCCTTCCTCGGCTACGGCAGCGGGGTGCACGCCCCCGGCCGCACCAGCGCCGTCGACTCGCTGCGCGCCGCCCACCACCTCAACCTGGCGCACGGCCTCGCCGTCCGGGCGCTGCGCGCCGCCGTGCCCGCAGCGGCCGAGGTGTCGCTCACGCTCAACCTCCACGCGGTGCGCGCCCGCACCGACGCCCCGCAGGACTTGGACGCGGCCCGCCGGATCGACGCCGTCGGCAACCGGATCTTCCTCGACCCCGTCTTCCACGGGCGCCTGCCGGAGGACCTCATCGGGGACACGGCGCCCGTCACCGACTGGTCCTTCGTCGAGGACGGGGACCTCGGGACGGCGGCCGAGCCGATCGACGCGCTGGGCATCAACTACTACGCGCCCGTCACGGTCGCGGCCGGTACCTCCCCGTCGCCGTCGCCGTGGGCCGGTGCGGAACGGCACGTCCGCTTCGTTCCCGTCCCCGGCCCGCACACGGCCATGGACTGGCCGGTCGACCCCGACGGACTGCACGGGCTGCTGCTCCGGCTGCGGGACGAACTCCCGGGCGTGCCGCTGGTGGTCACGGAGAACGGCGCGGCGTACGAGGACTACGCAGACCCCGCGGGGCAGGTGAAGGACCCCGAGCGGGTCGCCTATCTCCACGCCCATCTGGCGGCCGTGCACCGCGCCGTCGAGGCCGGCGCCGACGTACGCGGCTACTTCCTGTGGTCCCTGCTGGACAACTTCGAATGGGCCTACGGCTACAGCAAGCGCTTCGGCATCGTCCACGTCGACTTCCCGACCCAGCGCCGGACGTTCAAGGACAGCGCCCACTGGTACGCGGACGTCATCGCCCGCGGCGGCCCCACCTCCTCATGACGTTGTCAAGCCGTTGTTGTGACGGGGAGTTCGCCTTGGTGGCACCGTCCGTCACGTATCAGGGCCCACAGGACGTTGACCCGTCGGCGGGCCAGGGCGAGGACTGCCTGGACGTGTCTCTTGCCCTCGGCGCGCTTGCGTTCATAGAAGCGCCTGGACTCGTCGCAGCTGCGGATGCTGATCAGAGCGGAGGTGTAGAACACACGTTGCAGTCCGTGGTGGTAGCGCCTGGGCCGGTGCTTTGCCGCTGACGTTGCCCGAGTCCCGGGGAACCGGGGCCACGCCCGCCAAGCTGGCGAGGCGGTCGGCGCTGCCGTAGCGACCCATGTCGCCAGCCGTGGCAGCCAAGAACTCCGCACCCATCAGCGGTCCGATGCCGGGCATGCTGGAGATCACTTCGGCGAGTCCGTGCTCGCGAAACCGGGCCGCAATGAGCTTGTCGATCTCGGTGAGCTGCTCGTTGAGGCCCATCACCTCCTTCGCCAGGGTGTGAACGACCTGGGCGATGACCTTCTCCCCGGGCAGGGCGGTGTGCTGCCGTTCGGCGGCCTCCAGGGCGGCTTCGGCGAGGGCGTCGGCGCCGCGGACCTTGCGGTTGCGCAGCCAGGTCTCCAGCCGTCTGCGGCCGGTCCGTCGCAGGGCGGCGGGGGTCTGGTAGCCGGTCAGCAAGACCAGAGGGCCGACGTTGCCCAGGTCAAGCATCCGCTCCAGGGCGGGAAAGATACTGGTCAGCTGGCCGCGCAGGCGGTTGATCCGCCGGGTGCGATCGGCGTTGATGTCGCCACGGCGGCCGGTGAGGACTCGCAGCTCGATGGCGTGCTCATCGTCCGGTCGCAGCGTCGTCAGGTCCCGGCGCATCCGGGCCTGGTCGGCGATGACGGTGGCGTCCTTGGCGTCGGTCTTCCCTGTGCCGCGGTAGCCGGCGGAAGCGCGGTTGACCGCCAGGCCGGGAATGTAGACGAGCTGCTGGCCGTGCTCGTCCTCGTGGTCGCCGGTGGGCCGGAAGCCGAGGGAGGCGTAGAGGCGGGCCGCGGGGGCGTTGTCGGGGTGGTAGGAGAGGCGGATCTCCCGGCAGTCCGGAGGGGCGGTGAGGCGCTGGATCAGGGCGCGCACGGTGGCGTGGCCGACGCCCTTGCCCTGCTCGGCAGCGTTCACGATCATGTCGCCGATCCAGTGGGTGACGTCCTCGTCGTCGAAGGCCCACATGACGTGGCCCACGATCTCGTCGCCCGCGCGGACCGCGAGGGAATTCCAGACCCCGCCTGGAATCCGCTCCCTGTGCGTCGCGTCCCGCGTCCGGTGCGGCGGGCCCGCTCCGGCGTGGCAGGGCGGTCGACCACGCCCGGCAGTGGCGTTCCGCGCGCGGCGGTTAGGATCGCGGCATGCCGCTGACGATGGAGGACGTGGATCGGTTCGAGGGGACGCGGGGACGCCTGGAGGCCATCGCCTACCGGCTGCTCGGCTCCGCGAGCGAGGCCGAGGACGCCGTGCAGGAAACGTTCCTGCGGTGGCAGGGCGCCGACGTCGAACGCATCGAAGTGCCCGAGGCCTGGCTGACGAAGGTGCTCACCAACCTGTGCCTCAACCAGCTCACCTCGGCCCGCGTCCGACGCGAGACGTACGTCGGCCAGTGGCTTCCCGAGCCGCTGCTCGACGGGGACCCGATGCTCGGCCCTGCCGACACCGCCGAGCAGCGCGAGTCGGTCTCGTACGCGGTGCTCACGCTCATGGAGCGGCTGTCTCCCAACGAGCGGGCGGTGTACGTGCTGCGGGAGGCGTTCGACTACCCGCACCGGGAGATCGCCGAGATCCTCGACATCACCGAGGCCTCCAGCCAGCAGATCTTCCACCGGGCCAAGAGGCACGTCGCGGAGGGCAAGGCCCGTACCGAGATCGATCGCGCCGCCGCCCGACGGATCGTCGAGGAGTTCCTCGCAGCCGCCACCAGTGGGAAGACCGAGCCGCTCGTACAGCTGCTCACCTCCGACGCCATCGCGATCGGCGACGGCGGCGGGAAGGTTCCGGCCCGTGCCAAGGCGTTCGAGGGCGCCCTCGCGGTCGCGAAGTTCATGCGGGGCCTGTTCAAGCCGACGGCGGCCAAGCGCGCCATCGTCGGCGGCTCGGCCGAGATCCACATGGCCACCGCCAACGGCGGCCCCGCCGTCGTGGCGGTCGTCGACGGCCGGGTCGTCGGCGTCATGTGCCCGGAGGTCACGGCCGACGGCATCGCCGTGTTCCGCAGCCAGGTCAACCCCGACAAGCTCATCCGTGCGACGGAGGCGTGGGCGGCCGCGGAGCACGGGGAGCCCCTCTTCCACGCCTTCTGACCCGCTCCACCGCCCCACCCCGCCCATGTGACGTGCTTCACACCCCGAGCCTGTCAGGAAACGGCGGGCTGCCCGGTTCAAGGTGCGAAGCCGCGCAGGACGGCGGCGACCCGCGCAGACAGGAGCAGGGAAATGCAGCACGACACGCAGGGCACGCAGGGCACGCAGGGCACGCAGGGCACGCAGGGCACGCAGGGCACGCAGGGCACGCAGGGCACGCAGCACCGCATCGTCGTCCTCGGTGCCGGTTACGCCGGGGCCGTCGCCGCCGGCCGGCTCGCCAAGCGGCTGCACCGGGACGACGTCGCCATCACCCTCGTCAACGCCGAGCCGGACTTCGTCGAGCGCGTGCGCATGCACCAGCTCGCGGCCGGCCAGGACCTGCGGCCCCGGCCCTTCAGCGAGATGTTCGCCGGCACCGGTGTCGGGCTGGAGCTCGGGAGGGTCACCGGCGTCGACGTCGACCGCAAGACCGTCGCCGTCGCCGGGACCGACGGCCGCGCCGTGGAGCTGGAGTACGACACCCTCGTGTACGCCCTCGGCAGCGGTGGGAACGACAACGGCGTCCCCGGTGCCGCCGAGCACGCCCACGAGATCGCCGGACGGCCCGGAGCGCTGCGGCTGCGCGAGCGACTGGCCCGCCTGGACGCCGGACGGGCCGTGGTCGTCGGCGGCGGCCTCACCGGCCTGGAGGCGGCGACCGAGATCGCCGAGGCCCGACCGGACCTCGACGTCGCCCTCGCCGCCCGCGGCGGCCTCGGCGACTGGCTCTCGCCCAAGGGCCGCGCCCACCTGCACAAGGTCTTCGGCAGGCTCGGCATCAGCCTGCACGAGCACGCCGCCGTCACCGCCGTCGAGGCCGACCGCGTCACCACCGCCGACGGCCGGGACATCCCGGCTGCGGTCACCGTGTGGGCCACCGGTTTCGCGGTCCACCCGATCGCGCAGGCCACTGCGCTGGAGGTCACCGGCTCGGGCCGGATCGTGGTCGACGGGACCATGCGCTCGGTCTCGCACCCCGACGTGTACGCCATCGGTGACGCCGCCATGGCGATGGGCCCCGGCGACAAGCCGCTGCGCATGTCGTGCGCCTCGGGGACCCCGGCCGCATGGCTGGCCGCCGACGCCATCGCGGCGCGGCTGACCGGCGGGAAGGTCCCGACCATGCCGATCCGGTACTTCAACCAGTGCATTTCGTTGGGCCGCAAGGAGGGCCTGATCCAGTACGTCACCGCCGACGACCGCGCCGTCAACGCGGCCCTGACCGGCCGGCTCGCCGCCGTGTACAAGGAGCTCATCTGCAAGGGCGCCGCCTGGGGCGTCGCCCACCCGACCCTCGGCCTCCCGACGCGCCGCCGCCGGACCGTGGGGCGGGCGGCTCCGGCGGCGGCGGGCTCGGCCGTCGCCGCGTCGGCCTGACCCGTCAGTCCTCGGTCGGGGCGGGGAACTTCTCGGCGGGCCCGAAGTCGCTGAAGGCGGTCTCGTTGACGGCCTTCACCCCGCGCATCTCGAAGCGCTGCTCGAAGCGGACGGTACGGCCCTGGCTGTCGATCCACTGGTCGCAGTCGAAGCCCGTGACGCCCTTGGCCTTCATGGAGGTGTACGTGCGCTGGTCGACGGAGGCGATCTGCTCCAGGCCGAGGTGTCCGGTGAGGTGGTGGGTCGGGACGCCGGCCTGGACCTCCATGCCCTTGCGTGCGGAGGGGCCTGCGGCGAGCAGCAGCTTGGCGTACCCCTCGTAGCTGGCCAGGTTGGCGCCCGCGGCCCGGGTTCCCTTGGTCCAGCCCGCGCCGGCCGTGCCGGCCGCGCCGGCCGCGCCGGCCGCGCCGGCCGCGCCGGCCGCGCCGAGTTCGCGGAGGTAGTTGGCGTCGTCCGTCGTGACGGCCTCCATCGCGACGCCCAGCTCGGGGGACTTCATCTCCAGGCGTCCCGTGAAGGGGCCGTTGAGGTTGGCCCGGCCGGTCATGGCCATCATCACGGGTCCGCCGTCCATCCGGGTGGTGGCCTTGATGCCCGCCGCGTAGGGCGTCTTCCCCGCCGCGGCGAGGGCCTGCTCCGGGTCGAACGCCTTGTCCGCCGGCACGGAGGGTGCGGCGGTCGTCGGGGCAGCGGGTGCCGGAGGCGCCGAAGCGGCTGCCGGGGCTGATCCCGTGGGGGGTGCCGGGGCCGCCTTGCCGCCGGAGTCGCCGTCGCAGCCGGTCAGCAGTGTCGCCGCGCACGCCGTGGCGGCGAGGGCGAGGGCGGTGCCGCGGCGGCGCGGCGAGAGGGTGTGCATGATCGTTTTCATCGTGAGCAGCATGTCACAGGCCCGAACCGGTCCTGCCGCGTCGCCCCGGGGTGGGCGTGGACGCGGGCGGAGCTCACGGCCCTCGCGTTCAGGGCTCGGCGCCCGGCGACCGCCCTGCGCCGGCCGGAGGGCCGGCCGGCGCAGGGCGGTCCGTCCGACGCTACGTCGTGAAGTAGCCGGCCACGTCGGCGATGAGGTCGACCGATCCGGCGTTGTTGTAGAAACTGACCTTCCCGTTCACGACCGGGACGACCACCAGGTTCGGAACCGTCTGACCCGCCGTGAAGTTGAGGTTCGACGCACTCGTACGAGTCGTACCGTCGGGGTAAACCGACACGTGACTCGCCGTGGTGGGATCGGTGGCAGTGACGTTCAGGACGACGGCCGTCACCCCCACCGCCGGAATACCGGGCGAGCCCGTGACCTGCAAGGTCACCGTCCCGCCCTGACCCACCTTCGCCTTCGGCACACCCAACCCGATGCGACTGTCCATCAACCGCGTGGGCGTGACCGGCTTGTACGTGGAACCCGAACCGTCCGTCGTGTAGTAGCCGGCCACATCAGCGATGAGGTCGACCGACCCCGCGTTGTTGTAGAAACTGACCTTCCCGTTCACGACCGGGACGACCACCAGGTTCGGAACCGTCTGCCCCGCCGTGAAGTTGAGGTTCGACGCACTCGTACGAGTCGTACCGTTCGGGTAAACCGACACGTGACTCGCCGAGGTCGGATCGGTGGCCGTGACGTTCAGGACCACCGCCGTCACCCCCACCGCCGGAATACCGGCCGAACCCGTGACCTGCAAGGTCACCGTCCCGCCCTGACCCACCTTCGCCTTCGGCACACCCAACCCGACACGACTGTCCATCAACCGCGTGGGCGTAACCGGCTTGTACGTGGAACCCGAACCGTCCGTCGTGTAGTAACCGGCCACATCAGCGATGAGGTCGACCGACCCCGCGTTGTTGTAGAAACTGACCTTCCCGTTCACGACCGGGACGACCACCAGGTTCGGAACCGTCTGCCCCGCCGTGAAGTTGAGGTTCGACGCACTCGTACGGGTCGTACCGTTCGGGTAAACCGACACGTGACTCGCCGAGGTCGGATCGGTGGCAGTGACGTTCAGGACCACCGCCGTCACCCCCACCGCCGGAATGCCCGCCGAACCCGTGACCTGCAAGGTCACCGTCCCGCCCTGACCCACCTTCGCCTTCGGCACACCCAACCCGACACGACTGTCCATCAACCGCGTGGGCGTGACCGGCTTGTACGTGCCCAAGCCGGAGACCGGGGGCGGCGTCACCGTCAGCGTGCCGCGGGGGAACTGGTGGCCGAGCGCATTGACGCTGATGTTCCAGTTGCCGGCGGGGGCCGTGCGCAGGTCCACGGTCGCCTTCAGCGTCCGGGCGTCGTCGGACACGGAGACGGTGGTGGCCGTCAGCGGCGTCGGTCCACCGGTCAGCTGGACGGTGGTGCCCATGCCCAGTGCCGTTCCCTGCACGGTGAGGGTGGCGACCGTACCGCTCTGCACGGTGGTCGGCGTGACCGTGCCGACGGTCAGCTCCTCGGAGCCGCAGGGGGCGGTGGTGCAGGCGAGCTGGGCGCGGTACGCCGTACGGTCCGCGGCGTCCGGGAGCGCGAGGACGAACAGGCTCTGGCCGGCGGCCTGGCAGTTGTACGGGGACGAGTGGCCGGTGCACAGGTTGCGCCCGGCGTCGCTGTAGAGCTCGGGCGCGGGGATGTGCGTCCCGCCGTCCGTGGTGGTGACGTCCACCTTGAACAGGTCGCCCGAGGTGCTCGGCAGGACGGCGCACACGCCGGTGCGCTCCTCGGTGAGCGTGCCGGTCAGCGGGCCGTACCCGTACGCGACCGAGCCGGCCCGGGTGCACTCGGGCGCGGGCCCGGCGGCCGTGGCGATGCGCCAGGCGTCCAGGCGGTAGGAGGCGGGCAGGGACCAGTTCTCCGGTACCTGGGTGACGACCTGGTAGCCGGTGGAGCCGGTGGCCGTGCACTCCCAGGTCTTCTGGTAGCAGGCGACGCCGCCGGTGTCGCCCATGACCAGCGTGTGCGTGGCGTCGTGGGGGTCCCGGACGTCGACGCGCAGCCGGTCGGTGGCGGCGGCCGTGGTGATCCGGTGGCAGCGCAGGGTGCCGTTCTGCCCGGACGTTCCGGTCGTGGCCGGGGCGCCGACCGCCGTCGCGGCGGAGACGGTGCAGCCCCGGGCCGTGGCGGTGACGTCCCGGCGGTCCAGGGTGTGGGTGCGCGGGGCGTCCTGGCCCTGCAGGAGGATGGTGTACGCCTTGCCTGCGGTGAAGGAGCAGCTGGTCAGCCCGTCCGTCCGGAGCTGCTGGCCCGGGGCCGGGTGGTCGTAGCAGGAGGGCCCGTTGCCGTCGGTGTCGATCACGCGGAGCGAGTACTGCGGGAACAGGTCCGGGCCGTCGTCGGGGAAGCCGTAGCGGATTCGCAGGAGTTCGGCGGTGGAGTGGGCGTCGGCCGGGACGGTCAGGCAGTGCGAGAAGACGCCGTTGCCGGTCTCCAGCCGGACGGACGCCGCGTCGTCGGCGAAGCTCCCGGCGGGCAGGACCGGGCAGCCGTTCTGGGGTACGTCCGTACGGACGAAGTGGACGCCGTACGGGCCGGTCGCCTCGGCGTCAAGGGCGCGCACCAGCGCACGGAACGGTGCCGTTCCGGTCAGGGCGCACTCGCCCCGACTGAGGTCGCCGGCGGTGCACTGTGCGGCGCCGTTCCGGTCGACGAGCTCGACCTGCGCGGTGACGCCCGCCCCGCCGAGCGAGGTGAGGGCGGCGATCCGGGCGCCCTGCGGGCTCGGCAGCTCCAGGCAGTGCGTCTGGCCGGCGGTGGTGAACGTACCCGCGTGCCGGCCCTCGGTGACACCGGTGCAGTCCTCTGCGGTGGGCACGGCCCGAGCGGCGCTCACCGGCAGGAGCAGTGCGGCGAGAAAGGCGAGCAGGGACGGCATGACGGCGAGGACCGTGCGTCTTCGTCGTGTGGACGCCGTGGCCGCCGATGGCGTGGGCATGAACCCCCCAAGGTGATGTGTGTGTCGGTGTGTCGGTGTGTCGGGCGATCGTCGCACACCGCCCGAGGAGGTCGGAGGCCTGGTGGGGGCTGGTCCGGCCGACAGCCGGGAGCCGCCCGAGCCGGGTACCGGTAGCCGGAGGAACGTCGGGATGAGCGGGATGGGAGACTGGCCGGCTGCTGCAGGAACAGATGTGGACGAGAGAGGACGGACACCATCGTGCGACGGCGACAGAGGCGCACAGCCCTGGCGTACCCGGTGATGGCGGCACTGATGACGGCGACGGCGACGGCCTGTGCCCCTCCGCTGCAGGACCTCGGCCCCCTGCCACCGCGCTTCTCGGGTCCGCCCCTGCCCGCGGACACGGTGGTGTCGGAGATGAAGTCGGCGCTGGCGAAGGAGGGCGTCACGGTCGAGCGGGAACCCTCGAACCTCGGGGGGAGGTGCACGGAACGGCTCTCCGGGCGGCATGCACCGGAAACGGTGGACGCCGCCCTGAAGGCGGCCTTTGCACGGGCCCGTACGGAGTACGGCTGGCAGCCCGGTCCCGACATGGGCAGCGGGACGCTCACCCTCGTGAAGAACAACTGGACGGTCATGGCCGGCTTCCCCGGTGAGCCGGCACAGGGCATCCAGGCGCCGGTTGTCATGTCGCTGATCTGCCTGGACGGCGAGGGCACCACCAGCTCCTCCACCCCCACGGCACCTTCCGCACCGACGCTCACACCGGCACCACCCGCGTCGTCCTAAGGCGACCACGCCGCAGGAACCGGCAGCCCTCCGCCGGCTCCTGCACGGCGACCGCCCGGCACCGCTTCGGCGACCGCACCCGCCACGGCCGGGCGGCCCATGGGAGGGGACGCCGGCTTCCGCCGTGGGCAAGCGGTGCACCACCTCTCCCCGCTCGGGACATCCCCGCGGGTGCGGGAAGCAGTAGGCGCCCTGCTTCGCGTACCGAATATCCGTAGGGTCATCCCCGCGGGTGCGGGGAGCAGTCCATACCGACGATGCCACCAGGCCGACCGTCGGGGTCATCCCCGCGCGTGCGGGGAGCAGCGCATCAGTTCCGGCGGCTCCCCGCCGGTCGAGGGGTCATCCCCGCGCGTGCGGGGAGCAGGGTAGCCTGCCGAATAAGTCCGGCACCGCGATGGGGTCATCCCCGCGCGTGCGGGGAGCAGGGTAGCCTGCCGAATAAGTCCGGCACCGCGATGGGGTCATCCCCGCGCGTGCGGGGAGCAGGCTTGTTGGCCTGCCATTTTAGGTGTGCCGGGTGGTGTTCTCGAGTACTTTTGCCGATACCGGCATTTCAGTAGGAGCGCCGCAAGTCGCGCTCTCGATCGGCGCTGTGAAGGCGGTTCGCTGCGTCGGCCGGCTTCGCCCCGCCTCCCGTGCACACCCGAAAGCAGGACGAACACATGCGCTGGAACGTTCACGGCGAACGCACCCTGTACGACACCCCCTGGGTGCGGCTGCGGTCGTTGGACGTGGAACAGCCGGACGGAGCTCGTGCCGAGTACCACGTGGTACGGCTGCGGGACCTTGCCGTGGCGGCGGCCGTGGACGATCAGCAGCGTGTCCTGATGATGTGGCGTCACCGCTTCGTCACTGACACGTGGGCCTGGGAGCTGCCGATGGGCCTGGTGGAGGACGGGGAGAGCCCGGAGGCCGCCGGGGCACGGGAGCTGGAGGAGGAGACCGGGTGGCGTCCGGCGGCGATGCGGGAGTTGGTCTACGCGCAGCCGGCGGCCGGGATCACCGACACCCAGCACTTCGTGTTCCGAGCGGACGGGGCGCGGCGCATTGGTGAGCCGACGGAGCGCAACGAGTCGGACCGGGTGGAATGGATTCCCCTCGCCGACGTGCCTGGCATGATCAGACGCCGGGAGATCGTCAGTAGTGCGACGCTGGTGGGAGTGATGGCGCTGCTGCTGGACACGCGCCCCTGAGCAGTGGCGGCAGGCACTGCGGTCACGGTTGGGGTCCTCCCCCACGACCGGTTGTGGCTGCGGGCTCTGCTGAGGGCACGTGGGAGGGGGTTCTGACCGCTCTGCTCGCACCGGCAGCCGCCGAGGGCGGATCCGATGGTCGTCGTGGTCGGCTCCACGGTCGTACCGGCGCGCACCACCATGCCGCCCGAGCGCGTCGGCAGGGCCCCGGCCGGTCCGGCGGATGGTCCGGCGGGTGGTCCGGCGGGTGGTCCGCCCCGGCTGCCGCGCACCGCGTGTCATCACGCCACGCCAGGCCGGCGACGTCCCGTGCCCCGCTCAATGCCGGCCCGATCGCCCGCATGTGCCACCGCCGCGGCACCGGAACGCGGCTGGCGTTCCGGCGCCGCAGGGGGCCGGGGAAGGGACGGGGAGGGGACGGCCCGTCACGGGGCGGCGTCGGGGATCCAGGAGCCGTGGATCATGGCCGGGACGCGGCGCGGGAGGTGGACCGTGGCGACGGGCGGCAGGTCAAGGTCCGAGGCGTCGAGGACCAGGAGGCGGGAACTGTCGGAGTTGAGGTCGCTGACGACGCTGAGGAGGTAGCCGGCGTCCTCCTCGGAGCCCGGGCCGGCGGGGACGAAGACGGCCTCGCTGGGGAGCCTGCCGGTGCCGAACGGCTTGACCTGGCGGGCGCCGGTCGTGCGGTCGTACTTGACCAGGGAGTGGGTGCCGATGCCGAGGTCGTCGGGGAAGGACAGCGCGTACTGGTAGCGGTGCTCGCGCCCGGTGAACGCTTCGTTGATGGTGGGGAACTCGACCGTCAGGTCATCGGTGTGCTCCTGCGTGACCCGGCCGGTGGTCAGGTCGACCGTCCAGCGGGTGGCGCGGGAGCCGGAGTTGGGTTCGGCACCGCGGTCGGGGGCGCCGACCCACCAGTTCCAGGAGCGCTGCCAGCCCTCGCGTCCGACGGCCGGGCCCTCGATGACGATGCGGCCGAGGGCGTCCTCGTAGGCGTTGGCGAGGTGCATGGCGTAGCCGGGGGCCATGTCGAACCAGCGGACCTGCCGGGCCCCGCCCTCGGCGCGGGGCATCACGCCGATCCGGGTGGGCTGGGCGTCGCTCCAGGCGTACGGGATCCCGGAGTGGTCGGACGGGTCGAAGGTGACCGATCCCTCCAGGAAGACGACGTGGTGTTCGGTGAGGGCGAAGTCGTGCTTGAGGGCGGCGGTCGCGCCCGGGACCTCCTGGCTGTGCAGCACCGTGCCGTCGGGTGATGAGACGTGGTGGATGAGGAACGGCGGGAGCGGGGAGGAGGCGAAGAAGTGGAGTTCGCCGGTGACCGGGTCCTCCTTGGGGTGCGCGGTCATCGCGGAGGTGAGCTTGCCGTTCCAGTCGAAGGCGCCGACGGTCTCCAGGTCCGGGGTCAGCTCGAAGGGCAGGGCGGACTCGCAGAGGGCCAGGAGACGGCCGCCGTGTTCGATGACGTGGGTTCCGGCCGTGCTGGCGGTCAGGTCGGGGCCGTGCTCGGTCATGTACGGGGCGCCGTCCAGGGCGGGGGTGTGGACCCAGCGGTTGCGGTACCACTCGGCGCGGCCGTCGCGGAGGCGGATGCCGTGGACCATGCCGCTGCCCTTGAACCAGTGGGTGGGCGTGACCCCGGGCTTGGGGTTGTGGCTGTTGCGGATCAGGCGGCCCGTCAGCTCGGGCGGCAGGGTGCCCTCGACGGTGAGGCCGGTGGCGGTGATCTCTTCGGCGACGGGGGTGTAGTGGCCGGTGAGGTAGGGCGGCTTGGCGGTCATGGCGGGTGGTCCCTTCGGAGTGAGGTGGGTGCGGGTCGCGTGCGTGGCGGGTGCGGGTCCAGGGGCGGTCCCAGGGGCGGGCCCGGGGGCAGGGATGGTCAGCGGTGTTCCGCGGTGGTCTTCAGTGCGGCCAGCCAGCTCTCCAGGGACTGCCGGAGGGCCTGCCCGAGTTCCTCGGGCGCGGCGTCGACGGGGGCTCCGCTCCAGGACTCCTCGGTGCGGACGGTCACTGCGCCGTCGGCCGTCTCCTCGAAGGTCCATACGTGGATGCCGTCGATGCCGTGCGCGGGGCCGCCCCAGACGATCCGCTGCCCGGGGACGAGCTCCAGGACGGTGGAGGTGATGTCGAGCCCGTGGGTGTGCCAGTGGAAGACGGCTCCGACCGTGAGCGGGCCGGTGGGCTCGGCCCGGGTGACGTCCGGGTTCCAGTGGGGCCAGGCCGCGATGTCGGTGTGCAGGGCCCAGAGGCGGGCGAGCGGGGCACGGACGGTGGCGGTGAGGCGTACGACGGCGGGCGCGGACTCGTCGATGGTGTGGCGGGCGGGGGTCTCGGGGTTCATCGTTGGGCTCCTTCGGTGGTGTGGTCTTCGGTGGTGTCGTCGTTGTCGTCGGTGGGGCCGGGCGGGGAACCGGGTACGGGCCCGGCGGTGGGCCCCGGGGTGGGACCCGCAGTGGCGCGGCGGGGCAGCAGCGGGGTGAGGGCTGCGGCTGCGGCGGCGGTGGCGGCGGCCAGGAGGAAGGCCGCCCGGTAGCCGTCGGCGAGAGCAGCGGGGTCTTCGGCGGGGGCGCCGGCGCTGACGGAGGTGGCGAGGGTTCCGAGCAGGGCGAGGCCCACGGCGCCGCCGAGCTGGCGGGTGGTGTTGACCAGCCCGCCGGCCACGCCGGCGTCCGCCGGGCGGACGCCGCTCACCGCGGCACCGGTGAGCTGGACGAAGGCGATGCCGAGGCCGAGGCCGATGAGCACGGTGGGGCCGGTCAGCCCGGCCAGGGTGGTGCTGCCCGGCGCGCTGAGGTGGGCCAGCCAGAGGAGGCCGACGGCCTGGGCGAGGAGCCCCAGGGCCAGGGTGCGGTGCGGGCCGAGCGGGCGGGTCAGGCGCGGGGCCAGGGAGGAGCCGAGCATGTTCGCGGCGGCGAGCGGGACTTGGGCCAGGCCAGCGGCCATGGGGCCGGCGCCGAGGACCTGTTGCTGGAGCAGCGGGAGGTAGAAGAACAGGCCGACCCAGACGGCGCCGAGCAGGGCCATGAGGAGGTTGGCCGGGGCGACCAGCCCCTGGCGGAGCAGTCCGGGCGGCAGGAGCGGCGCCGGATGGCGGCGCTCGGCCCGCAGGAAGAGGAGCAACAGGAGTCCGGCGGCGGCGAGCGGGCCGAGGACGTACGGGTCGGCGGTCGGCCCGGAGCTGTTGCGGACGGCCGTGAGCCCGTAGACGAGGGCGGCGACCGCGGCGGTGACGGACAGCACGCCGGGGAGGTCGACACGTGCCCGGCCCGCGGCTGCCCGCGGGCGGCCGGGGTCGGCGGGGACCAGGCGGAATGCCGCGGCGAGGGCGAGGGCCGCACCGAGCCCGCAAGCGTGGAAGATCCAGGGCCAGCCGAAAGCCTCGGTCAGTACCCCGCCGAGCAGCACCCCGGCCGCGCCGCCCGCTCCGGAGACGGCGCCCCAGACGCCCAGGGCACGGGCGCGGGCCCCGCCGGGGGGAAAGAGCCGGACGACGAGGGCGAGCGCGGCGGGGGCGGCGACGGCGGCGGCGACGCCCTGGGCGACGCGGGCACCGATGAGCAGCCACGGCGTGCCGGCCAGTCCTGCCGTCACCGAGGCGGCGGCGAACAGGCCCAGTCCGACGGTGAGTGCCCGGCGGGCGCCGGTCAGATCGGCGGCGCGGCCGCCGAGGAGCAGCAGGGCCCCGAAGGCGAGGCCGTAGGCGTTGACCACCCAGGACATGCCGGTGTCGGAGAGGGCCACGGCGTCCCGGATGCGCGGCAGCGCGACGTTGACCACGGACGTGCTCAGGACGACGACGAACTGTGCTGCGGCGAGCGCGGCCAGCACGCCCCGCCCGCCGGCCCGGGTGCCGGCACTGCCTTGCGTGCCCGGCCCTTCCGCGTGGTGCGGCATGACGTCGGACCCCCTTCCCTTCTATGTGCGGTTAACCACTCACTCTTTGGCCCTGAAAGAGGACGGCCCAGCCGGATGACCGACACGGACCGCCCCACGCCACGGGCCCGGCACGCACCCCGCGTCCCCACGACCCACGACCCACACCCCGCGCACCACCGCACCGGGGCGGAAAGGAAACTCAGTAGTGCGTGATGCCCGCGGCGAGCGTCCGCATCCAGGGCTCTTCGACCCCGTCCGCTCCGACCGCCCCGCCGGCCCCTTCCACCCCGCCCCCGGCGCCCACACCGAGCGAGACGACGAGGTGGCAGAGCATGCCGATCGCGAAGAACTCCTGGACCTGCCGCTCGTCCCCGCCCGAGGCGCCGCGTACGTACTCCACGACACGGGCGTACCCCGCACGAACCGCGTCCCGGATCACCGGCTCGGAGACGGCGGCCGCCTGCGCGTGCAGCTGGACCAGCAACAGGTCGTTGTCGCTGATCAGCCGGGCGTACGCGTCCCCCATGGAGGCCAGTACGAGCTCCGGCGAGGCACCCTCCGCCTCGGCCGCGGCCCCCGCCACCCCCGCGCGGGACCGGGGGAAGCAGAGGCGGACCCCCCCCCCGCCCAATGTGGTGGACTTTTCTTGCGGGGGCGAGCCACCCGCGGCCGGGGCCGCGCCGCGCCCCCGCGGGGCGCGGACCTGGGTGAAGCAGTGCTCGACCACCGCGGCGAACAGGGCTTCCTTGTTCGGGAACAGCCGGTAGACGTACGCCTGGGAGATGCCGGCCGCTTTGGCCACCTCCGTGGTGGTGGTCCCGAAGTACCCCCGCGCCGCGAAGGCGCCGATCGCGGTACGGAGCACCGTCTCGCGGCGCTCCTCCGCTGTGGAGAGTTTGCGTTGCCGTTCCGTCTGCATGTGAGTAATAAACCACTCACACTCTGCGGGCGTCAACCCCTGACGGGGCCGGCGGTCCGGCCCGCCGCCCCGCGCACTCCCCTGGTTCGTGATCCGCCCGTGTCGAGGTCGAGCGGGTCGGCCGACCGGGTCCTCTGGGCTGCACGCGGGCGAAGTCCCGTCCCGTCCCGAACCGTGCCACGGCAGGTCATGCAGGGGTCATGCCGGGGTCAGGCAGGGGGGCTCCCTCCGCCCGTGGTCGTGGCCGGGCCCCGCCCGGCCAGCTTGGAGTGCCGGTAGGAGTAGCCGAAGTAGAGGACCAGGCCGATGAGGAACCAGATGGCGAAGCGGATCCACGTCTCCACGCGCAGGTAGGTGATGAGCCAGATCGAGGCGATGACGCCGACCGCGGGGGTGAACGGCATGAGGGGTGTGCGGAAGGTGCGGGGCAGGTCGGGACGCCGGTAGCGCAGCACGATGACCGAGGTGCAGACGACGGCGAAGGCGAGCAGGATCCCGATGTTGGTGAGCTCCGCCGCCTCACCGATGGGTACGAAGCCCGCGATGGCCGCCGATGCCACACCGACGATCCAGGTGACGCGGGTCGGGACGTGCCGGGTCGGGTGCGTCTTGGCGAACCAGTGGGGCAGCAGTCCGTCACGGCTCATGGAGAACCACACGCGGGTCACGCCGAGCATGAACGTGAACATCACGGTGAGGATGCCGATGATCGCCCCGACCGCGATGACGTCGGCGACCAGGGGCAGCCCGACGGCCTTGAAGGCGGAGGAGAAGCCGCTCTCGGGGTCGATCTCCGTGTAGTTCTGCATGCCCGTCAGGACCAGGCAGGCGAGCACGTACAGCACCATGGCGATGGCGAGGGAGTAGATGATCGCCCGGGGCATGTGCCGCTGCGCGTCCTTGGACTCCTCCGCCGCCGTGCTCATCGCGTCGTAGCCGAAGACCGCGAAGAAGACGGTGGCCGCGCCGGTGATGGCGCCGCCCACCCCGAACGGGAAGAAGGGCGTGTAGTTGTCGGCGTTGATGTGGAAGAAGCCGACGACGATGACCAGGAGCACGACCAGCACCTTCAGGATGACGACGACCGTCTCGAAGCGTGCCGCGCTCTTGATGCCCAGGTTGAGGAGGTAGGCCGTGAACAGGCACAGCACGACCGCGATGAGGTCGAAGCGGTGCCCCTCGCCGGTGCCCGGGGCTCCGAGCATCCAGGTGGGCAGGGCTGCGCCCGTTTCCTCCAGGAGGAAGTTGAAGTACCCGGAGATGCCGATGGCGACCACCGCCACGATGGCCGTGTACTCCAGCAGCAGGTCCCACCCGATGAACCAGCCCGCCAGCTCGCCGAGGACGGCGTAGCCGTAGGTGTACGCGGAACCGGCCTTCGGGATCAGACCGGCGAACTCCGCGTAGGAGAAGGCCGCGGCGGCGCTGGCAATACCGGCGATGAGGAAGGAGACGAGGACGGCCGGGCCGGCGACGCCGTTGGCGACCGTTCCGGCGAGCGTGAAGATGCCGGCGCCGATGATGCCGCCGACGCCGATGGCGGTGAGCTGCCACAGACCGAGGGTGCGTGTGAGCTGCTCACTGGGCGGGCCTTCGGGCTCTTCGATGTGCTCGATCGGTTTGCGACGGAGTACGCCCTGCTTCGACCACACCGTGGTCATGTTCCGTTCCCTTCGCCGGGCTGACGGGCGCTCATCATCCCGAACGGACCGCAGGAGCGGAATTAGGCGCTCCGGTAGTCCGCGGTCCTGTGCACGGCACAGTGCGGTAGGCCGAAACCGGAACCGCGGTACGCGGCCGAGCGCGACGCATGAGCGGCGTACGGATCGGCGTCCGCGCGGAGCCGGCCGCTCCGCGATCCGCGCCCGGGTGCCCCACCGGGGCGTCGAGCACGCGGTGCGGGCGCGCCGATCCGCTGGCCCCCTTCGCGGTGCTCGTCGAGCAGGGCCGGCTCGGCGAACAGTGAGGCGGCCAGCGGCACGGCGTCGGCGTAGCACCGCGCGGCGTGGCGGGCTCGTCGTGGAGGGCGGCGATCAGGAGGCCCTCGTTCGGGTGCGCTCCGTCGGGACGCAGTGACCTCCGCCCTGGGCGCGAACGGCGACAAGCAGGCGAAGGCCGCCTCCGGTCACCGGGCCGATGCTCCGGCACTTCCTGCGCGACCCGTGACGCCGACCCGGCGGTGGGGAAGCGGAGTGGGCGAGGAGCGGCGTCGACCGGGCGGTGACCCGGCCGCCGATGCTTGCTGGACCGGCCCCGCACCGGGCGCTACCGCCGGGTGATCGGGGCGAACGTCCGGGGGGCGCGCACCGTCGCGCCCGGATGTCGCCGACGCGCGGCTGGCACCGACCCGGCCTCGGCGGGGTGGCGGTGGGGGCGCCGGCCAGTGATCGACGCGGCCGTGCCGCACCGGGCGGACGGGCCGGGCGGGCCGGTCCGGGCGGGCCTTGCGAGCATTGCTCCATGGGGCGCGAAGACGATCAGTTGACACGGGTCGCGTTCGGCGTGGCGGTGGCGTCGGACGCGGCTCGTGCCGATGCC
This sequence comes from Streptomyces sp. NPDC059851, assembly GCF_042732005.1. Classification (NCBI taxonomy): domain Bacteria; kingdom Bacillati; phylum Actinomycetota; class Actinomycetes; order Kitasatosporales; family Streptomycetaceae; genus Streptomyces; species Streptomyces sp. NPDC059851. Next base: position 32,474 of record NZ_JBHWJJ010000057.1, read on the forward strand.
GTGCGGCGACTCGGAGCCGACACCGCTCTGCACGCGGAGTGGCTCCTGGGGCTCGCCGCGAACGGCGCCGCGCCGGACGCGGTGCTGCGCCGCGTGTTCACGGTCGACCCGCTGCCCGACGCCCGGTACTGGCTCCCGCACCACCGGCTGTCCCCTGCCGCGGCGAGGGCCGCCGTCGGGCACCCCGACCCCGGGGTCCGCAAACTGCTCGCCGAGAACCCGCGCCTGCCGCCCGACGTGCTGGCCGCACTCGCCGAGGATCCCGACCCGAAGGTGCAGCGCACCGCGGTGATCACGGCGTGGGAGCACGACCTCGAACTGCCGCCGGAGGCCACCGTGCGGCTCGCCACCAGCCCGGACGCCCGGCTGAGGTTCCTGGCCACCGGGCTGCGCAGCCTGCCGGAAGAGGTGCTGCTCCCGCTGGCCGAGGACCCCGATCCCCGCGTCCGGGCAGCCGCCATCGACTCCTGGAGCTGGCCCCGGCTGCGCCCGGAGGTACGGGCCGCTGCCCTGGCCGACCCTGACGCCCGGGTCCGCAAGGCGGTCGTACGTGCCACCCACGTCGACGCACCGCTGCCGACGACGGTGGAGGACTTCCGCGCCGAGACTGACGAACGCCGGCGCCGCGACGCCGCGTCCGGCGCACCCGTCGATGCGGCCCTGGCCGCGTTCCTGGTGACCCACGAGGACGATGCCCTGCGCCACGGGGCCGCACGCAACCCCCACGTCCCCGCGACCCTCGCCCTCGCACTCGCCTGCGATCCCGATCCCTCGGTCCGACTCGCCGTCTCCCTCCGCGCGGACGTGACCGAGGAGCAGCGGGCGGCCATCGACTACACCGTGCCCGCGGGCCGCCACCCCGTGCCGGACTGGGTGGCGGAACGCTTCGGCGACCCGGACGCGTTGCGGGAGATCGCGGCCTCCTGCCACGTCCTGCTGCGCCGCGGCGTCACGTGCGCGCCGCAGCTGCCGGCGGACGTGACCGCACGGTTGGCGGTCGACGACGACTACTTCGTCAGGCTCATGCTGTGCGAGAACGACCACGCCCCGCACGCGCTGCTCCTGGAGATGTTCGCCGACTGGGACGGGCTGAGCTGGGGGACGCTGGCGTACCGCCGCGGCTTCGCGCGCCCCGGCCTGGCCCGCTTCGCGGACGATCCGAACCACCGGCTGCGGTACGCGGCCCTGTTCGACCCGCGGGCCGCGCCCGAACTCGTGGAGCGGCTGTCCCACGACACCTCGGACATGGTCGGGCGCCATGCGGCGGCCGACCCCCGCCTGCCCCGTCCGAGGCTCGTCGAACTGCTCGGCGCGCAGGCGGAGGGCGTGGCGCGAGCGGCGGCCCGCAACCCGGCCCTGCCCGTCGAGCTCATGCACCACCTGCTCGACGTCGCGGGGGTCGAGCGCTGAGCGTGCCGGGCGGGTGCGCGGAGCCGGCTCGCGGCGGTCCGCAGCGGGCTGCCGTGGGGCCGGCGCGTCGGCCGGCCGGTCGGCCCGTACGTGCTGCGTACCCACGGGTACTGCGCCGGCCGGAACGACCCCGGCGCGGTCATCGCCCCCGGCTGCGCGCGCACGGAGAGGGCCGCGGCCCCTCAGCGGGGTCGCGGCCCTCGTGCGGCGAACGTGGAGGGAGGTCCTGGCGGTGGGTCAGATCAGGGCGGCGGCGGTCAGGGCGAGCGCCGAGCCGGCGAAGACGACGGTGTGGCGGACGTTCTGCAGGACGCGGGTCCAGGCCGGGAAGGCGCCCTCGGCGGCCTTGAGGAAGGCGGGGACGTCGACCCGCAGCAGCTCGGCGTCGCCCTTGCGGCGGAAGGCGGCCCGGACGGACTTCACGGCGCCGAGCTGGCTCTGCAGGATCGCGATGTTGGCGAGGAACGCGATCGAGGAGAAGATCCACGTGAGGGTGGTGCCCCAGGGGCTGCCGGCCAGGTTGAGCGCGGCGGCCGCGATGTTGACGGCGGCGAAGGAGCCGGGCGCCCACCACTCGTGACCACTGGCGTCGAAGCGGAGCTTGTTCTCCTCCAGCACCTCGGGGCGGATGCCCTGGCGCTGCAGTTCGGTGACGGCCGCGGCCTTGGCGACGGCGCCGAAGCGGTTGCGCAGGAGCGGGATGCTCAGGAAGGCGGCGGCGACGAGGAGCTGGGCGACAGCGGCGGCGAGGGCGAGCGCGTTCATGGGGGACCTCCGGTTCAAGGGACTTTAACTTAGTTCAAGTCCGGCACGAGAAGAACCATAGGCCCACAGTTGAACTAAGTGCAAGAGCAATCCTGAACTCGGGTCAAGCGGTGCAGGGGTAGGGGGCCGGCGGTCAGGGGTTCACGGACGGCCGCCGAAGCCACGTAGCCGCGGTCCACCGGGACGTCCAGGAAGTGCCAGTCGCCGCGGGTCCGGCGGGTGCCCTCGGGGTCCAGGCCGATGTAGTCCGTGGCCGGGTCGCGGCCGAGGCCGGTGCCGAGGCCCTTGAGGTAGGCCTCCTTGCGGGTCCACAGGCGGGCGATGGCGCGCGGGCGCCGGACCGGGTCCAGCCGCCGGGCCTCGCGCTGCTCTTCGGGGTGGAGCATCAGGGCGAGTTCGTCGCTCTCCACGGCGTCGGACACCATGTCCACGTCCACTCCGATCGGGGCGCGGGCCACGCCGATCAGCACCAGGTCGCTCCGGTGGGAGAGCGAGAAGTGCAGGTCGTCGGGGAAGCCCCGGAGGGCCGGACGCCCGTGCGGGCCGCCGCAGCAGGGGCATTCCTCCCGCACGTAGCGGATGTCCGCCGGCGGGACCGCCAGGTAGGAGGCCAGGACGGCGCGCAGCGCGACGTGGGCCGCGGTGAAGCGGATGCGGTCCGCGGGCCGGGCGAGGGCCGCGGCCCGCTCGCGTTCGGCCGGGTCCAGGCTGGCCGGGTCCGCGAAGGAGTCCGGGGTGTCGGACAGCCGCAGCAGCCACAGGTCGGGGGACCCGGGTGTGGGGCGGTCACGCCGTTCAGCCTGCGCCTTGATGTCCACTGGGTGCTTCCGACCCTCGTCTCGGTGGTGCTCGGCTCCCTTGCGGGAGGCCCGTCACGTGTCGCGGTCCTCCGCTGCGTCCGCGGTCCGCGCCGCCCTTCCCGCGGCGCACGCGGTCCGTGCCGCCGTGGTGGCTGCCGTTCCCGCCGCCGTGTCCGGCGTACTCGCCGTGTCCGGTTCGTCCGCCGGTCGGTCCGTTCCGCCCCCGGTCCCCGCGGGCGGCGCCGTCGGCAGGTCGCGGCGCCCGCCCAGCGGGCGTACGGCCAGCAGGAGGCTGCTGACGGCGAGGCCCGCCGTGAGCAGCCACAGGGTCGGGCGGAGCCCGATGGCGGTTCCGAGGACGCCGCCGAGGAGTGCGCCGACCGGTACCGAGCCGTAGTTGGCGACGGAGTGGCTCGCCGTGATGCGGCCGAGCAGCTCGGGCGGGCAGTACGCCTGGCGGAACGCGCCTTGGATGACGCTGCCGCAGACCACGCCCACCGACAGCCCGGCCAGGCCCAGGGCGAGGAGCGTCACCCGCCATCCCTCGCCGGCCAGCGGGATCAGCAGCCCCAGGGGGGCGGTGACGAGTTTGCACAGCAGCATGCCGCGTGCGCTGCCGAAGCGACGGGCGGTCGGGGTGGCGACGAGGGCTCCGAGGAGCCCGCCGACGCCGCCCGCGGCGAGCAGCCAGCCCACCGCACCTTCACTGACGCCCAGTTCACGGACGAGGAAGACGGTGAGGATGGCGTGGCAGCCGGTCAGCAGCAGGTTGGTGACCGCCCCGTACGCGGTGAGCAGGCGCAGGTAGGGGTCGCGCAGGGTGTGGTGCAGTCCTTCCCGGATCTCCTGGCGCAGCCGAGTGGGCGCAGCCGGTTTCCCGGGGTGGGGTTCGCGGTCCCGGATCGCGAGCAGGCAGAGCGTGGACACGAGGAAGGTGGCGGCGTTGGCCAGCAGCCCGGTCACGGCGCCGAAGGCCTGCGCCAGCAGGCCGCCGACGCCCTGGCCGCCGAGCTGTGCCACGGACTCGCTGCCCTGCAGTTTCGCGTTCGCTTCGGGCAGGTCCTCCTTGGCCACCACCGAGGGCAGGTAGACCCGGTAGGCGATGGAGAACAGGACGCTCGCGCAGCCGGTCAGCAGGGCCACGGCGAGCAGGTGTGCGAGGGTGAGGGCGCCGAGCCGGGCCGCGACGGGGACGGAGGCGAGCAGGACGAGCGACCCCAGGTTGCAGGCGATCATCAGCGGGCGGCGGCGTACCCGGTCCACCCAGGCTCCGGCCGACAGCCCGAACAGCAGCCAGGGCACCCAGGCCGCAGCAGCCAGCACGCTCACCCACATCGTGCCGGCCTGCAGGGTCACCACGGCGACCAGCGGCATGGCGACGGCGGAGATGCTGCTGCCGAACCTGCTGACGGTCTCCCCGAACCACAGCATCCCGAAGTCGTGTTGGCGCATCAGCGCGCGCCGGGCGGCGGTCATGCGGACTCCACGATCCCCTGCACCGTCGCGGCGAGCTGCTCGGCCGCGCCCCTCCAGCGTTCCCGCCGTGCGGTCACCTCGGCTTGCAGCCGGTCCAGTTCGGCGCCGAGCCGGCCGAGGGCGGCCTCGGCCGAGGCCGCACCGGGGCCAGCGCCGTGGACGCAGGCGGCGGCGACGTCCGCCGGGTCCAGCCAGGAGGCGGCGGATTCCGGCTCGGACGGCGCGAGGGCTGCGACCTCGGGGCGGGCGCGGCCGGCCTCGGTCAGGGAGACGCCCTGCTCCAGGGCGCCGAGTACGGTCTCGCCCACCAGGTGGTGGGCCTCGCGGAACGGCATGCCGTCCATGACGAGGCGCTCCGCGAGGTACGTCGCCGTAGTGAAGCCGTCCACGGCCCGCTGCGCCATGCGCTCGGACACCGGCTCCGCGCCGCCCACCACCAGCCGCAGCAGGGTGACCGCGTCCGCCGTGCTGCGCAGGCCGGGCCAGAGGTGGCGTACGGCCTCGCCGCCGACGGCGATGGCATTGGTGAATCCGGCGGTGCCCATCGCCGCCGCAGCCGCGGTGAAGCCGCCGGCGGCGGCGGTCGACCGGCCCTGGATGTGCTCCAGCAGGAAGGGATTGCGTTTCTGGGGCATCATCGAGCTGGAGCCGACCAGGTCGTCGGCCATCCGCAGCAGGCCGAACTCCTCCGAGGTCCACCAGCCGAGGTCGCGGGCGACCCGGGCCGTCGTCACGCCGAGGACGGAGCAGGCGGCGAGCAGGCGCAGCACGAAGTCGCGGGAGGCCACCGCGTCGACGGAGTTCGGGGCCGTGGTGGTGAAGCCGAGCAGCTCGGCGGTGCGCTCGGGCGCGATCGCGACCGAGGTCCCGCCGACGGCTCCGGCCCCGAGGGGGTTGACGTCGAGCTCCCGGCCCGCGTCGAGCAGCCCGTCGAGGGCGCGCAGCACGGCGGCGGCCACTCCGGCGAGGTAGTGCCCGTAGGTGATGGGCACGGCGGGCTGTCCGTGGGTGTACGCGGGCATGGTGACCCCGCGGTACGCGGAGGCCCGGGCGAGGAGGCTGCGGGCCAGGGCGGCGGTCCCGTCGAGGAGTTCGCCGTAGGGACCGCGCGCCTTGAGCCGTACGGTCGTCGCGTTGAGGTCGTTGCGGGACCGTCCGGTGTGCAGGACGCCGCCGACGCGCTCGCCGAGCAGTTCCACGAGGCGGCCCTCGTAGGCCAGGTACACGCCGCGCGGCATGGGCATGCCGTGCAGGTCCGCGAAGCCGTCGGCGCGCAGGGCGGTGATGGTGCGCAGCAGGGCTGCGGTGCGGCCGGTGTCGACGACGCCCCGTTCGGCGAGCATGACGAGGTGGGCCCGGTCCACTTCGCTGATCAGGTACAGCTCCTGGCCGAGGCCGTCCGGGCCGGTGTCCGGGAGGTACTGGTCGTAGACGATGCGGTGTGCCTCGTCGTGGAGGGTGGTGCGCAGGCGGCCCGTGTCCGCTCCGGCGGGGCCGCCCGCAGCGGTGGCGGCGGGGGCCGCGGTCGGGGCGGGCTGGGCGGGAGCCGGGGCCGGCGGGGCGGCCGCAGCGGGCGGGGCGGGAGCCGTGGTGCTCATGCGGCCTCCTTGAGGGTCGACGGGTCGCCGGGGGCTCCGGGTCGGGCGGGCAGCAGTGCCGTGGCCAGCCGGGCCAGCGCCTCGTCGGCGAGCGCCGCCGAGCGGTCGGCGTCGGGTGCGGTGGCGATGACGTGGCCCAGGCGTCCGCGGAAGTCCTCGGCCGGGGCGACGGCGCTGCCCGGAGCGCGGTACAGGGCGGCGTCCGTGACCCCCGGTATCGCTCGCGCCCGGGACACGGCGGTGCCGACGGCCTCCGCGGTGCCGAGGAACCCGTCGGCGTCGGCGGTGAGGAAGCGGATGGACGCGCCGGCCTCCCGGGAGGGGACCGGCTCGACCGGCTCGCCGACGGCCGCCCGGATCTGGGCGGCGACCAGGTCGATGCCGTAGGCGTGGCGCACCAGCTCGGGGATCATGCCGCCGGCCAGCCGCGGGTTGACCTCGATCACCCGGGGTGTGCCGCGGTCCATCCGCAGCTCGACGTGGGCCGCTCCCCAGCCGAGGCCGAGCGCCCGTACGGCGTGCTCCGCGCACGCGGTCAGGGCTGCCCGCTGTGCGGCCGGCAGGGCGGCGGGCAGGTCGTGGCCGGTCTCGACGAACACCGGCGGCGGGCCGACGTGCTTGGCCACCACGGCAACGGCCCGGCGCCCGACCACCTCGACCGAGAACTCCCGGCCCGACAGGTAGGACTCGACGAGGATCCGGGAGGGGGCGGCGAGCCCGCGCTCGTTCACGCCGGCGGCGAGCAGCTCGCCCGCGTGGGCGGCGACCTGCCGGAGGGTCGTGCACAGCCGTACGCCCAGGCTGCCGGATCCCTGGACCGGCTTGACGACCACGGGCAGTCCGAGGACGGAGGCGACGGCCACCGCCTGCCGCACCCCGCCGACGTCCTTGTAGCCGGGCACCGGCACCCCGGCGTCGTCGAGGAGCCGGCGCTGGCGCGCCTTGTCGCGGCAGGTGCGCACCGATTCGGCGGACGGTCCCGGCAGGCCGAGCCGGGCCGCGACCTCGGCGGCGGTGGCGACGAAGTACTCGGAGCTGGACAGCACCCCGGCGACGGGGGCGGTCCGCGCCAGTTCACGGACCGCCCGCCACAGGGCCGCGGGGTCGGCGGTGTCCACGGTGACGGTGCTCAGCCCGTCCTCGGCGGCGTACGGGTAGCGCCCGGGGTCCGCGGCGAGCAGGACCGGCTCGAAGCCGGCCTCGACGGCGCGCTGCGCGAACTGGCGCCCCGTACCGGTGGTGTTGGATTCGACCAGGAGCAGCAGCCGGCCGGTCATGCGCCGGCTCCGGGGACCATCACGTCGTCGAACCGGCGCCTGGCCCACAGCAGCCGGGACCAGGCCGGCGCCGCGTCCAGGGGGTGGTCGACGAGGACCGGGCCGGCGGGGTTGGCGGCCGGTACGATGCCCTGCTCGCGCAGCCAGGTCTCGCTGTAGACGGTGGACTGGTAGCGGTAGCCCTCGTCGGGGAGCACCATCACGACCTTGCTGTTCGGGTTGCGCTGCGCCCACCAGGCGGCGACCTGGAAGGAGGCGCCGCTCGTGGGGCCCATGAACAGGCCGTGCGTGCGGAACAGGTCGTGCGTCGCGTGGAACGCCTCGGGTGCGGTGACCCAGTGCACCTCGTCATAGGCGGTGTGGCGCACGTTGCCCGGATGGATGCTGCTGCCGAGGCCGCGCAGCATGCGCGAGCGGTCCGGGGTGCCGAAGATGATCGAGCCGTGGGTGTCGACTCCGACCAGGTGGAGGGCGGGGTCGGACATCCGCAGGGCCGCCGCCAGGCCCCCGGTGGAGCCGCCTGAGCCGACGGGTCCGACGAGGCAGTCGACGGTGCCGACGGTGTTGCTGATCAGGTCGGCGACGGTGCCGTACGCGGCCGGGTTGTCAGGGTTGTCGTACTGGCCCGGTACGAAGCTGTCCGGTCGGAGCCTGCGCAGTTCCTCCACGCGGGCGAGCCTGGCGCCCTGGATGCCGCCGGGCCGGCTGGTGTCCTCGACGATCTCGACGGTCGCGCCGAGCATCGTCAGCCGGGTGTGCAGCTCCCGGTCTATCGCCGAGTCGCCGACGATGGTGAGCGGGTAGCCGCGCAACCGGCACACCATGGCGAGGCCGAGGGCGAAGGTGCCGGACGAGGTCTCGATGATCGGGGTGCCGGGCGTGAGGGTTCCGGCGGCCTCGGCCCGGTCGAGGATGAAGCGGGCGGGCAGCAGCTTCATCAGGCTGAAGGCGGCCCCGTACAGGTTGTCGGTCAGTTTGATGATGCGAGGGAGCTCGGTGGCTTCCACTACAGACGAGTGCACCTTCGAGGCACCCGCGACCATGGTCGTCGTCATGTTGGTCAGTCACCCGTCGTGAAGATCCACTGCTCGTGGATGCCCGTGCTGTGCAGGAGGTCTCGTGCGTGTTCCGTGCGCGCCCCGACGTCGGGGTCGTCGCGGTCGAAGAGGATTCCGGCGATGTCTCCGCTGTGGGCCGCCTGTACGCCCACGGCGCCGGTCTCGCGGACGATCCACCGGATCCGGTCGAGTCCGGGTATCGGCAGGTGCCGCTGGTTGATCTCGGTGCTGGCCGTGGCCACGGCGCCGACGAGGGCCACGTCCTTGGTCTGGATGGCTTCCCGGAGCTGGGCCCGGAGTTCGGCGAAGCTCCTGGTCTCGGCGTGGTCGTAGCGGGCCGGCGGGAAGGCGAGGGTGTCGACGCCCTGCCCGTCGGCCTGCGGCCGGGAGCCGAAGCCGAGGACCCGCAGCGGCGGCATGCGGTAGCCGAAGTCCTCGATGACCTGGCCCTCGCGCTGCGCGAAGAGCACCGAGCTCTCCTCGAACATCAGCGAGTCGGAGGCCAGTTCGGCCTGTACGGCGAGCCGGGCCACCTCCTCGGGCGGGAGCGAGCCGGCGAAGGCGTCCTTGACCGCCCAGATGGCTGCCAGGACGTCGCTGGTCGAGGAGCCGAACCCGCGGCACAGCGGTACGTCACTGGAGAGTTCGAGGTGCCCGCCCACGGGACGACCGCCGGCCGGGGCCAGGGCGGCGATGGTGAGTTCGGCCGCGCGCAGGGCCTTGGTCTTCCAGGCCGGGGAGACCGTCAGTTCGGCGCCGGGGGCGGGCATGAAGGTCGCGTGCGCCTTGTAGAGGGTGCAGGGGAGTGTCACCAGCCCCCTGATGAGGCCGCCCTCGTGCGGGAAGACGCCCTGCAGGATCTCGCCGTGGTGTATGGGAGACGACGCGATACCGAGGCGCCAGCCGGAATGATCCACCATGTCCCTTGCTTCCTCTGGGGGCCGGACCGCTGCTTGGGTGCCGGCCGGCCGTTCGGACACGTTCACGTTAGGAGAGGCATCCGGCGCCGCCCGGTGGCCCGGGCGGCAGTTTGCGGGCAGTCCCCGCGCGGGTCCGGGCCGCGCGGGGACGGGCCCGGCGGCGCCGGGTGGCGCCGCCGGGTCGGCGTCCTAGCGCCGGGCGGGCCGCAGCCGCCGGTCCAGTACGGCGCCGATGGCGCGTAGCGGGCCGGGGTCGGTCATCTCGGCGTGCTTGCAGTCGATGTCGACCTCTTCGATCCGGCCGCGGACGTACGGGGCCCAGGCCGCCGCCGCGCCGAGCGGGGCGGGTGTGCCGGTGGCGTTGAAGAAGACCACGTCCCCTCCGAACGGCCGTTCCGGCACGTGGCGCAGGCGGATGTCCAGGTTGGCGGCCGTCGCTTCGACGACCGTGGCGACCTGGGGTCCGTCGAGCTCGCCCAGCCCCGGCGCCCGGCCGTGCACGAGCCGGGCGATCTCCCGGACGTCCGGCGGGCCGTCGGCGCACCGCAGGGCCGTGTCGGCCGCCGCTTCGCCCAGCAGACCGTGGAGGACGTCGGCTCCGGTGGTGGGCCGCGGCTCGAAACCGTCGGGCAGCGGGTAGGCGTCGAGTAGGGCGAGCAGGGCCACCTCCTCGCCGAGCTGCTCCAACCGCGCGGCGACCGCGTGGGCGACGATGCCGCCGAAGGACCAGCCCAGGAGGTGGTACGGGCCGTGCGGCTGGACGGTGCGGATGGAGGCGAGGTAGTCGTCCGCCATCTCCGGCACGGAGGCGGGCCGGCGGTGCGGCTCGGTCAGGAGCCGCGCCTGCAGTCCGATGATCGGCCTGTCCTCGCCGATGTGGCGGAGCAGGCCGGCGTAGCCCCAGCTGATGCCGGAGACGGGGTGGATGCAGAACAGCGGTGCGGCTCCTGCTGCCGCGCCCGCTGCTGCCGCCCTGATGGGCAGGACGGCGTCGAGCGGGTTGGTGCCGCCGCCCGAGCCGAGGGCGATGTGCTCGGCGAGCAGTGCGGGCGTGGGGTGCTGGAAGAGGTCGCGGATGGTCAGCTTCGTGTCCCAGATGCTGCGGATCCGGCCGATCAGCCGGGTGGCGAGGAGGGAGTGGCCGCCGCGGTGGAAGAAGTTGTCGTCGGTGGTCGTGCCGGGCAGGCGGAGGGTGTCGGCGTAGAGGCTGCAGAGGATTTCCTCGGCCGGGTTGCGGGGCGCGCGGCCGGCCGTGGGGTGGTGGTGGGGGTCGGGGGCGGGCAGCGCCCGGCGGTCGAGCTTGCCGTTGGTGGTGAGGGGCAGCGCCTCCAGCGCGACGTAGGCGGACGGCAGCATGTACTCGGGCAGGGATGCCGCGGCGTGGCGGCGCATGTGGTCGGTGTCGATGCACCCGCCGGCGGCGGCAACGAGGTAGGCGACGAGCCGCTTGTCGCCGGGCCGGTCCTCGCGGACGGCCACCGCGGCCTGGGCGACGGACGGGTCGGCCAGGAGTACCGTCTCGATCTCGCCGGGTTCGATGCGGAAGCCGCGGAGTTTGAGCTGCTGGTCGGCGCGGCCGAGGTATTCGAGGTGGCCGTCGCGGTTCCAGCGGGCGAGGTCGCCCGTGCGGTACATGCGGCTGCCCGCCGGACCGTACGGGTTCGCCGTGAAACGCTCGGCCGTCAGGGCGGGGCGGCCGATGTAGCCGTGCGCGAGGCCGTGCCCGCCCAAGTACAGCTCGCCGGGGGTGTTGGGGGGCAGCAGTTCGAGGTTCGGGCCGAGCACGTACGCGTGCTTGCCCGCCACCGGCCGCCCCACGGGAACACTCGCCCCCGGAGCGGCCGCGGTCAGCGCGTACGTGGTGGTGAACCCCATGCTCTCGGCCGGACCGTAGCCGTTGACCAGGTGCAGGTCCGGGTGCTCCTCCCGAACACGGCTCGTGTGGGTCGGGGAGGCTGCCTCGCCCGCGGTCATGGCTTCGCG
>NZ_JBHWJJ010000058.1:0-43555 GCF_042732005.1 Streptomyces sp. NPDC059851
GTCCCCTCCGTCGTGCTGCCCCGGGCCGACCCTGGGCGTCGTCCTGGGGGCGCTCCCTCAGTGGGGGATGCGGCGGGCGGGGCGGGTCGCGATCCCGTCGCGGAACTCCGCGATCCGCGAGCTGACCTGGCGGATCAGGTGGGTGTCCTCGATCCGGTCCAGGTAGAGGCAGCGCGCCGCCAGGCCCGGCAGGTCGAAGACGAAGCACAGTGACATCAGCGGATTGACGAACAGCTCGCTGTTCCTGGTCCGCTCCGTGAAGCGCACGTCGCCGAAATCGCCGCGGACGGCCGCCGCGATCGACCCGTTCACGATGCTGGGGTGGTCGGGAGTCTGGTGCTGGGCGTGTGCCACCGCGTCCAGGTAGAGGGCCCCCTCCCGGGTGGCCCGCGGGATCGAGAACGCGCCCAGGTACGCCCCCTCGCGGTCCAGCGCCGCGATGTTCTCCAGGACCAGGGCGTGGCTCACCCCGTGGTAGGCGTCCACCCCGAAGCCGACCGAGACCACGAGGCGTTCCACGACGTCGTCCAGGGCGGCCAGCGCCGCGACGCTGGCCAGGTCCTCCTCCGGGGTGCCCAGTCCGGCCTCGTCCCCCCGCATCAGGATGTCCGTGCCGCCGTCGACGAGGACGACCGCGTCGATGCCGAGCCGTTCGACCAGGGTCCGGTAGGCGGCGCGCAGGGGTTGCACCCCGAGCTGCGGGAAGGCGTGGACCGTGGACGGGTAGCCGTGCAGCTTCAGCCAGCGGGCCAGCGTCCGCTCGGGGAAGTACGCCTGGTGGGGTGCGGTGTCAGGGGTGATCGCCGCGACGTCCGGCGCGACCCAGGCGTCGAGGGGCAGGCCGGCGAGCGCGCTGAAGGAGAGGTTGGCCAGATGGACGCGCTTGCCCTGGTGGAGGAGCGAGAGGGCGATCGGGAGTCCGGCGTAGACGTCGAAGCCTCCGCCGGCGCCGGCGACCAGGACGTTCTCGGCATCGGCGAGGCGGGCGAAGAGGGGGTTGGTGTGCAGGGCCGTCATGCCGATCATTGTGCGAGCGCGGCGGGCGAGCGCCTACGGACTTTTACGGGCCCGAGAGGCCGGAACGGGGAAGCGTCATGTGGAGTGGTGACCAGCTGGATCTCGGGGCGTACCTCGCGCGGATCGGGTACGCCGGAGCCGTCGGGGACGGCGGGGAACTCCGGCCGGACCTAGAGACGTTGTACGCAGTGCACCGGGCCCACACCGGTGCCGTGGCCTTCGAAAGCCTGGACGTGCTGCTCGGCCGCCCCATCGCGCTGGACGTCAAGGCCCTGGAGGACAAGCTCGTGCACGGTCGTCGCGGCGGCTACTGCTACGAGCAGAACTCGCTGCTGGCGGCTGCCCTGCAGCGGATCGGTTTCGAGGTGTCCGGGCGCGGCGCCCGCAACCGCACCCGGGGCGACACCCTGCTCCCGGTGACGCACGCCGTCCTCGTCGTCACCGTCGAGGGCCAACCCTGGCTGTGCGACGCCGGGTTCGGCCACCAGGGCCCGCTCGAACCGGTCCCGCTGGGCCGGCCCGGAGCCGAAGTGACGCAAGGAAGTTGGACCTACGCGGTCCGACAGGAGGAGGACGGCATCCTCGCGCTGTCCCTGCTGCACGGGGACACCTGGCGGGACTTGTACGCCTTCTCCCCGCAGCACTACCACCCCGTCGACTACGTCCTGCTGAACCACTACAGCTCCACGCATCCCCGGTCCGCATTCATCGGACAGGTCATCGTCCAGAAGCCGGGCGATGCCGTCCGGACCGCACTCGTCGGGCGGAAGCTCACCCGCCTGTACCCCGACGGGCGCAGCGAGCACCGCCCCGTCGACCCCGGCGATCTGCCCGCCGTACTCGACCGCGAGTTCGGTCTTCGCCTCCCAGAGCGGGATGCGGAGGAACTGGACCGGGTGAACCGCGCTGGGGACTGACCGCGGCCGCGCCGGGCCCGTACCATGACGCCGTGCTGGTCAAGTGGATTCGCTGCACGGTGACGGACCGACGCGGGTTCGAGCGCGGGCAGCGCAAATGGGCGGGGCTGCCGGGGGAGCCGGGATTCCGGGGACAGGGCGGCGGTTGGAGCCGGGGGAGGCAGGGGGTCGCGCATGTCTTCGCGTTCTGGGAGAGCCGTTCCTTCTACGACTCGTTCATGGCCCGCTCGTACGACCGGCTTGCCGCGGCCCAAGCCGGCACGTACACCAATGCGCGGGTCAGCCTCTTCGACCACCGCTTCGACGTGAAGACCGGGTTCGAGCCGCGCTTCACCGATGCCGACGTCGTCCGCGTGGCCCACACCCGCGTGCGGGAGGGGCGCCTGGACCACTTCGCGCTCATGCAGGAGAAGGTGTGGAACCCGGCCATGGCCGGGTCGCCCGGAATGGTCCGCGGTCTGTTCGGGGAGGCCCCGGGCCGGGAGTTCCTGGTCCTGTCGATGTGGCATGCGGCCGCCGAGCACGGCAAGTACCGGCAGGAACGGGTGGAGCGGCTCTCCCTGCGCGCCCAGACCGAGGCGGACGTCGAGGCACTCACCGGAGACGTCGTCGACCTGGAGGCCTCCTGGACGGTATGACCGTACGAAGATCGGCAGCTTGCCCGGCGTGCCCGGGTGTCGGGCACCCCGGAGGCCGCATAGGGTCGGGGAATGGCAAGACCACGGCGCATCGTCCTCGTCCGGCACGGGGAGTCCGAGGGCAACGTCGACGACACCGTGTACGAGCGGGAGCCCGACCACGCCCTGCGGATGACCGCTCTGGGCCACCGGCAGGCCACCGAGGCCGGCGAGCGGCTGCGCGAGCTCTTCGGCGGTGAGCGCGTCAGCGCCTATGTGTCCCCGTACCGCCGGACCCTGCAGACCTTCCGGGACCTGCGGCTGGACCCGGCGCGGGTCCGGGTGCGCGAGGAGCCCCGGCTGCGCGAACAGGACTGGGGGAACTGGCAGGACCGGGAGGACGTACGCCTGCAGAAGACCTACCGGGACGCCTACGGGCACTTCTTCTACCGCTTCGCGCAAGGCGAGTCCGGAGCCGACGTCTACGACCGGGTCGGCTCCTTCCTGGAGAGCCTCCACCGCAGCTTCGAAGCCCCCGACCACCCGCCGAACGTGCTGCTCGTGACGCACGGGCTGACGATGAGGCTGTTCTGCATGCGCTGGTTCCACTGGTCGGTGGCCGAATTCGAATGCCTCTCCAACCCCGGGAACGGCGAATACCGGGTGCTCATGCTGGGCCCCGACGGCCGCTACCGCCTGGACCGCCCATTTGAGCGGTGGACCACACCCGAGCCTTACGACCTGGACGGCTAAAGTGACGCGCGATGACCGCTGATTCCTCTTCCGAACGGCGCTTCGCACGCGCCATGGCCAGCCTCCGCGGGCTGGCCCTGGGGGACGCCCTCGGCTCCCAGTACTTCGTCCCCGTCAACTACCCCCTGCTCAAGCGCCGGGAACTGCCCGCCGGCACCGAGATCTGGCAGTGGACCGATGACACCGAGATGGCCTGCTCGGTAGTCGCGGTCCTCGCCGAACACGGCCGCATCGACCAGGACGCCCTCGCCAACTCCTTCGCCCACCACCACGACTTCGACCGCGGCTACGGTCCCGCGGTCAACCGGATGCTGCGCCTGATCCGGGAGGGCGAGGACTGGCGGACCCTCGCCGCCGAACTGTTCAACGGGCAGGGCTCGTGGGGCAACGGTGCGGCCATGCGCATCGCGCCCCTGGGCGCCTGGTACGCCGGCGACCCCGAGCAGGCGACCCACCAGGCAGAGATCTCCGCCTACACCACCCACCAGCACCGCGAGGCGGTCTGCGGGGCGATGGCCGTCGCCGCGGCAGCAGCGCTGGTGGCGGATCCGCTGGGCCCGCCGACGGCCGCCGACCTGCTGGACAACGTCATTGCCCTGGTGCCGCGCAGCGCCGTGGGTGCTGGGCTGCGGCGGGCGCGGGACATGCTGGACTACGGCGACGCCACCACGGTGGCGGCCGTCCTGGGCTGCGGGCGCCGCACCAGCGCCCACGACACGGTGCCGTTCGCCCTCTGGTCGGCGGCGCGCTCGCTGAACGACTACGAGCAGGCGTTCTGGACCACCGCGCAGGTGGGCGGGGACGTCGATACGACCTGCGCGATCGTCGGCGGGGTGCTGGGCGGGCGCGGGGAGGAGGTGCTGCCGGCCGCGTGGTTGGCGCGCACCGAAGCCCTCCCGCCGTGGCTCCCGCAGGCGCCGGCGCATTAGTCGGCAGCCGGACGGATCCCCCTCCGCGCCGCGGATTGTCACGGTCCTGCCACAGGCGTTCGTCGGAGCCGGCAGAACCGCGTCACACGCCTAACCTGTGCGCTTCGCCGCCTCCGCAGCCTGGCGGCGGCGGCTGACAGGGAGGAAACCCGATGGCAGAGAACGCCGACGCTGAGGAAGCGAAGCCGGCGTCCGGGGACGTCAACGCTCGGGCAGCATCCGGAGGCTCGACCCCGGGGGCAGAGGCCGGGGGCTCGACCGCGGGGGCCCGGTCCGGGAAAGCCACCTCGGGGGCGGAGTCCGGGGCTGTCACCGCCGGGGCGGGGTCCGGGGCTGTCACCGCCGGGGCGGCGTCGGAAAGCGCCAACCCGCAACCGGGGACGCAGATTCCGCCGACGGGCGTTGCGGGATTCCCGGCCGCGGGTGTCCTCCCGCAGGCGCCCGTCGGGCCACCCCCGGGCTGGGACCCCACAGCCTGGCAGAAGTACCGGGCCCGACAGGAGCGCAAGGGCAGCGGCGCCTGGTCCATCGCCCCGCTGTCCTGGGCCGTGGCCGCCCAGCCCGCCGAAGCGGCGCCCGTCTCCACCGCCGTACTGGCCTGCGCCCTCGCCGCCGGCACGGCCGCCGCCCTGTTCCTCGGCGACGGCCTCGGGCCCGGCCTGCTGCTCGCCGCCCTGCCCGCGATGGCGGCCGCGTACGCCGCCGCCCGCGCGGCCGGTCGTACCGTCCGCCCGTGGACCGTGGCCTGGGCGCTCGGCTGCACGGCCCTCCTCGCCGTGCCCGCGCTGCGCGACTCCGGCTGGCCCATCACCCTCGCGCTGCTCGGCGCCCTCCTCGCGGGTGCGCTCGCCCTGCACGGCAGCCGCACCTGGCACGGCACGCTGCTCAGCCCGCTCGGTCTCGTCGACGGGACCGTGACGGGGATCCGCTGGGCCTGGGCCGGGCTGCGCTCGCGGGGCAGCGGCATCGACCGCGGGCGCTGGATGCCCGTCATCAAGGCGACCGGAGTGGCAGTGGTGCTGCTGGTGCTCTTCGGTGCCCTGTTCGCCTCCGCCGACGCGGCCTTCGCCGACCTGCTCGGCGAGCTCATCCCCGACGTCTCGATCGGTGACGGCCCGGTGCGGCTGCTGCTCTTCCTCATGGCGGCCGTCGTCGCGCTCGGCCTCGCCCGCACCGCCGCGGCGCCGTCGCGCTGGGACCGGATCGAGATATCCGCAGGCAAGCCCCGCTCCCGCGTCGAGTGGGCGTTGCCGCTGATCGTGCTGGACCTGCTCTTCGCCGGCTTCAACGCCGTCCAACTCGCCGTTCTCTTCGGGGGTTACGACAAGGTCCTGCGCAGCACCGGGCTCACCTACGCCGATTACGCCCGCCAGGGCTTCTGGCAATTGCTCTGGGCGACCCTGCTCACCCTCGCCGTGATCGCGCTCGCGCTGCGCTGGGCCCCGCGCTCCGGCCCCGCCGACCGGCGGCTCGTCCGCGTCGTCCTCGGCACGCTCTGCGCACTGACCCTGGTGGTGGTCGCCTCCGCGCTGCGCCGCATGGACCTGTACGTGGACGCGTACGGCCTGACCCAGCTGCGGGTGTCCGTGGCCGCGATGGAGCTCTGGCTCGGCCTCGTCATCGCGCTGATCATGGCCTCCGGGGTTTGGGGTGCGCGCTGGCTGCCCCGTGCGGTCGTCGGCAGCGCCGCGGCCGCGGCCCTCGCGTTCGGGCTGATGTCCCCGGACGGCATGGTGGCCGAGAAGAACGCGGACCGTTTCCGGGCGACCGGCAAGATCGACCTGGCCTACTTCCGCTTCCTGTCGGCGGACGCGGTGCCCGCCCTGGACCGGCTGCCCGAACCCCACCGCTCCTGCGCCCTGCGCGGGATCAACGACGAGCTCTCGCGGGCCGGCCGGGAGCCGTGGTACGCGATGAGCGTCGCCGAGTACCGGGCGCGGAAGATCCTCGGCGAGCGTCCGGTGACCGCCCCCTACGAGGTCTGCCATCGCCTCGGCGGGTTCGCGAGCCGCTCCGAGTAGGGGAGGCTCCGCGGCGGTACGAGGGCCCGGACCGGGATGGGATCCCGCGTCCGGGCCCTCGTGCTGTCGGCGACCGGATTCCTTCACGAATGCGACGCCCCGTAGGGAATCCGGCCCTATGGCCTGGTCTGCGTGAGGTCGGTGCGACGGGTCGTCGCTGATCAGGGATCTTGCACTGCACCGGATATCGAAGGGCTGCGGTTCGGTGGATGTGCGGGTTCCGTTTTGGCTTCCGTGTCGCAGTGGCGGTGTCAGCATGACGGATGAGGGTGTGCGGGAGCGAACGTACGGGGTCCGGAATGCGGAGGAGGAACCGTTCGTCCGGACCCGCGGCGGCCGGTGCCCGGGCCGACGGGCGCGCCGTCGTGCGGGCCGTCGCGCGGACTCCACCCGGGCCGGGGTGTGCAGGCGGCCCGGGGCGGCGTAATCTTGCTGGCGCCATGGCCTACGAAGCACCCACCCACACCGTCGAACGCTCCCTCCGCGCAACCACCGGCGCCAAGGTCATCGCCGGGGTAGACGAAGTCGGACGAGGGGCCTGGGCCGGTCCGGTCACCGTGTGCGCGGCGATCACCGGACTGCGCCGGCCGCCCGAAGGGCTCACCGACTCCAAGCTCCTCACGCACAAGCGGCGCGACGACCTCCTCCAGATCCTGGAGGGCTGGGTCACCTCGTACGCCCTGGGGCACGCTTCCCCGGAGGAGATCGATGAGTTCGGGATGACGGCCGCGCTGCGGCTGGCCGCGGAGCGCGCCTTGGAAGCGCTGCCCGTACGACCCGAAGCGGTGATCCTCGACGGCAAGCACGACTACCTCGGCGGCCCCTGGCAGGTCCGTACGGTGATCAAAGGCGACCAGTCCTGCGTGGCCGTCGCCGCGGCTTCGGTGATCGCCAAGGTCCGGCGCGACCGGATGATGGCCGAACTCGGCGGTCAGGGCGGCGGGTTCGAGGCCTACGGCTTCGGCGCCAACGCCGGATACCCCTCGCCCGTGCACCGGGCCGCGTTGGCGGAGTTGGGGCCCACCCCGTACCACCGGCTCTCGTGGTCGTACCTGGACGCGCTGCCCCGGTGGCGTCACCTGAAGAAGGTGCGGCGCAGCGAGGAAGCGATGGAGCTGGAAATGGGAGGCCAACTCGGCTTCGATTTCTGATCGCACCCAAGCGCCCCCCACCGGTACGTTTCGTACCGGTGTTTGATAGATATCAACTCATGCCTCTCATCCCCGAGGAGCCTCAGATTCACGAGAGTGCCCAGGGTCCCCGCGTGACGCCGGCCGCGAGCCGCGCCGCGCAGACCCCCCGCCCCGTACCTGGTCCGCGTCCCGCCGCCGCCCCGCGGCCCGGGCGCCCCGGTCCCGCCGCCCGGCCCGCGCCGCCCGCACAGCGGGCAGCGCAGGCCGCACCCGCGGCCGGGCCCGCCACCACCGCACCGTCCGTTTCCACGGCGGTGCCGCAGATCCAGCTGATCCCGGCCTCCGCGGAGGGCGCGCTGGACGCGGCCGAAGAGGCCGTCGACCTGCTGCTCGACACCGGGCGCGCGCCCGGTGACATCCTCGTGCTCACCACCGGCGAACTGCACCCGTGGGCCGCTCACGAACTGTCCTTCGGCGAGGCCGCCTACTGGGCCCAGCACGACGCCGCGGACGACGTGTTCTACGCGGACGCCGCGCAGGTCGAGCGGGCCGCCGCCCGCCCTGTCGTGGTCTTCGCGGCCAACGGCGGATCCGCGGAGGCCGCCGCCTCCGCTCTGCCGGTCGCGCTCGCGCGGGCCGGTGCGCTGCTGGTCGTGTGCGGCGACCGGCAGCAGATCAACTCCGTGCTGGGCGCGGGCGTCTGACGCCCCGTACCCCAGTGCGGGCGAGGGGCGGGGCTGGCCGTAGCCGGCCCCGCTGAAGCCCGTTCTTTCGGCCCGAACCGCCGTACGCCCGCCCAGGGTGTACGGCCGCAAGGGCTGCCCGTACGAGGTCCGCGCGGGCACGACCCCGTGTCCGGACGGCTCGGCGGCCGGACGGGCGGACGTGCGAACGGGCTGGAGGCGCGTCAGCGTGCGGCAGTACGGCGCAGGGCCTCGGCCGCGCCGCCACCGGTGCTCAGGCTCAGCGGGGCGAACTCGGCCACGGTGTCGCCGAGCCGCTCCGGTCGCGACTCCGAGCTGGGGCGCCGCCCGCCGCGTCCTTCGCCGAGTACTTGCCAGCCGTTGCGGGTCAGCGTGATGTACGCGCCGCAGCGCAAGCCGTGCAGGGTGCAAGCGTCCCGCAGCCCCCACATCCACGCCCCGTCCTCCTCGGTCCACCGCTCGTCGCCCTCGCGGCAGTACATCAACACGGCCGTGCGTACCGGCGTGCGGAGCCGGAGGTCGTGGGGGAGGACCCGGCGCAGGGCGGCCAGTAGGGCGTTGCGGTACTCCCAGCCGTCGGCTGACGTGGACCGTTGGACGAACGACGCGCTCGCCACGAGCCGTTCCTCCGGGTCGAGGACGGCGATCACCGCGGTCGCCGGCACGGGGGTGTGGCGGGAGTGCAGTCCGCTGACGACCTCGCGGGGATTGCGCAGCAGGGGGATGCCCGCCGCCGTCCACTCTGCGGGTTCCAGCAGCCTCCCGTGCCGGCTGCCGCCGCGGGCCGCCGTCGCCAGTGACGAGGTGGAGGGCGGGGCGAATCCGAAGGTCACGGTCCTCCCTTCGGGTACACGCCCGCGGACGGGCACAGCTGGAGTGCGGGCGCGCCGCAGCACGGGCCGAATGGGTGCCGTCGAGCCGAGCGGGAGCTCTCCAATTCTCGCGTGGTGCGCGAGCGCGCGGCAATGAGCAATTGGCGCCGCCGACCGGAATTCGCCGGAATGCCGTGCATATCCTTGCCCCGCCACGCTGACGGCGACTCATCCGGCTACGGCTGAACCGCGAGTACCAGCGGAAACACCTCCTTCGCGCCTTCCAGGCGGAGCAGCCGGGCTGCCACTGCGAGGGTCCAGCCGGTCTCCGCGCGGTCGTCGACGAGGAGCACGGGGCCTGCCGTGTCGGCCAGTGCCGCCGCCAGCTCCGGAGGCACGGCCAGGGCCCGGTGCAGTCCGCGTACCCGCTGGGCGCTGTTGGAGGAGGGCAGGCCGAATGCGGGGACCTCGTCGGTGTAGGCCAGCGTCCCGAGCAGGGGAAGTCGGCCGACCTCCGCGATGCGCGCGGCCAGGGAGCCGACCAGCTGGGGGCGGCTGCGCGAGGGCAGCGAGACCACTCCCACCGGACGGGCGGACGCGTCCGGGGCTCCCGAGGCCCAGCCGCCCGGGCCCCGCGCCCAGTCGGCGAGAACCGCCACCAGGGCCTGCGCCACGTCATCCGGGATCGGCTGGTCCGGGGCTCCCGCGCTGAGCATCGGGCGCAGCCGGTTGCCCCAGCCGATGTCGGAGAGCCTCCCGAGCGCCCGCCCGGGAGCAGCCTGTTCCGCGGCGGGGATGCGGCCCTTGAGGTCGACGCCGACGGCTGCGAGCCCCGTCGGCCACATCTTGCGCGGCTCCAACTCCACGCCGGGACGTCCGAGCTCTCCCCGGGCAGTGTCCAGGGCGGTGCTGGAGACGTCCGCCGTGAACCGGCCCCCGGCACAGTTGTCGCAGCGGCCGCAGGGCGCCGCCGCCTCGTCGTCCAACTGCCGGCGCAGGAACTCCATGCGGCACTCCGTGGTCGCCGCGTAGTCCCGCATGGCCTGCTGCTCGGCGGCCCGTTGGCGGGCCACCCAGGCATAGCGTTCGGCGTCGTACACCCACGGCTCGCCCGTCGCGGTCCAGCCGCCCTTGACCCGGTGCACCGCGCCGTCCACGTCCAAGACCTTGAGCATGGTCTCCAGCCGTGTGCGCCTGAGGTCCACCAGCGGCTCCAGGGCGGGCAGCGACAGAGGTCTTTCGGCCCGGCCCAGCACGTCCAGGGTGCGGCGTACCTGCTCCTCCGGCGGGAAGGCCACCGAGGCGAAGTACTGCCAGATGGCCTCGTCCTCGCGGCCCGGCAGCAGCAGCACCTCCGCGTGCTCCACACCGCGTCCGGCGCGGCCGACCTGCTGGTAGTACGCGATGGGCGAGGACGGTGAGCCCAGGTGAACGACGAAGCCCAGGTCGGGCTTGTCGAAACCCATGCCGAGGGCCGAGGTCGCCACGAGGGCCTTGACCCGGTTGGCCTGCAGGTCGTCCTCGGCCTGCTGGCGGTCGGCGTTCTCCGTCTTGCCGGTGTACGAGGCCACCGTGTGCCCGCGGTGGCGCAGGTACGCGGTGACTTCCTCGGCCGCGGCCACCGTCAGCGTGTAGATGATCCCGGAGCCGGGCAGCTCGCCCAGGTGGTCGGCGAGCCAGGCCAGCCGGTGCGCCGCGTCGGGCAGTGCCAGCACGGCCAGGCTCAGGCTCTCCCGGTCCAGCGGACCGCGCAGCACCAGCGCGTCGCTCCCGGCCCCCGTCCCCAGCTGCTCGGCGACGTCGGCGGTCACCCGGGCGTTGGCCGTGGCTGTCGTCGCCAGCACCGGGACGCCGGGCGGCAGATCGGCCAGCATCGTGCGCAGCCGCCGGTAGTCGGGACGGAAGTCGTGCCCCCAGTCGGAAATGCAATGGGCCTCGTCCACCACGAGCAGTCCGGTCGCTGCGGCGAGCTTGGGAAGGACCTGGTCGCGGAAGTCGGGGTTGTTGAGCCGCTCGGGGCTCACGAGCAGGACGTCCACCTCGCCGGCCGCCACCTCGGCCTGGATCCCCTCCCACTCCTCCGGATTGGCGGAGTTGATGGTGCGGGCGTGGATGCCGGCGCGGGCCGCGGCCTCGACCTGGTTGCGCATCAGCGCGAGCAGCGGGGAGACGATCACGGTGGGTCCGGCGCCGGCCGCCCGCAACAACGAGGTGGCGACGAAGTACACCGCGGACTTGCCCCAGCCGGTGCGCTGCACCACCAGGGCCCGCCGCTTGTGCGCTACCAGCGCCTCGATCGCGAGCCATTGGTCCTCGCGCAGTCGGGCGGTGCCCGTCGTGTCGCCCACGAGACGGGCCAGTACGGAGTCGGCCGAGGACCTCAGGTCTGCGTTCATCCCCCCATGCAACCCGATGCCTCCGACATCGCGCCAACGGCAGCGCCAACCTGGGGATGTTGAATGATCAAGAGTTATCCACAGGGCTTTCCGGATCGGATCCCGCGCGGGACCGTCAGGGCATGACGAACGAGCACGCATCGCGCACCCCGTCCGGCAGGCCCTCCATCAGCCCGTCCGGATCCCCCACCGACCCCCAGATCACCCTGCGCAGCCCGGCGGAGCTGGCCGACGCGCTGCCCTACCTGCTCGGGTTCCACCCCACCGACTCCCTCGTCATGGTCGCGGTGCACGGCGAGGGCGGACGCTTCGGCGGCCGGCTCCGGCTCGGCATCCCCACCGCGCCCGCGGAGTGGGAGGACACCGCCAGGCTCGTCGCCGACTGCCTGGTCCAGGGCAGCGAGCGGCGCGCCGGCAAACCCGACGGCATCATCCTGTTCCTGTACCAGGACCCCCGCGCCGACGAGAGCGGCCAGCGGGTGATGACCCGGCTGCGGCCCCTGGCCCAGCGGATCAGGCTGGCCTGCGGCGCCCTCGACGTGCCCGTCCTGGAGGCGCTGTGCATCTCCGGCGGCCGGTACTGGTCCTACTGCTGCCCCGACGAGCGCTGCTGTCCGGCCGAGGGCAGCCCGCTGGCGGCCCCCGGCACTTCGGTGGCCGCAGCCGCCGCCACCTTCGCGGGCTTGCGCATCCGCGGCTCGCTGCGGGAGATCGAGGCGCGGCTCGCGCCGCTGCGGGGGGCGACCGCACGGGAGATGGAGCGCGCGCTCGATCGCGCCGCCACCACCCTCGTGCCGAGGATCCTCGACGGTGCGAGCCGGGAGGAGATCGGCGCCGAGACCATCACGCTGGCCCGCACGCTCATGCAGCGGCTCACGCTCGCCCCGCCCGTCGAGGGCGGGACCGGTGCCGACGACCGGGACGACGCCCTGCTCGGGCACGACGAGGCCGCGACCCTGATCCTGGGCCTCCAGGACCGCGAGACGCGGGACATCGCGGCCGAATGGATGGAGGACGAGGAGGCCGCTCCCGCGCTGCGTCTGTGGCGGGCCCTGGCCAGGCGCTGCGTCGGCGCCTACGGCGAGCACGCGGCTGCCCCGCTCGCCCTCGCCGGCTGGGTCTCGTGGTCCACCGGGGACGAGCCGACCGCCCGCATCGCCCTGGGGCTCGCCCTCCGGGCCGACGCCGACTACCGCTTCGCCCAACTGCTCCACCACGCCTGCAACGAGGGCATCGACCCGGAAGGGCTGCGGGCCTGCCTGCGGGCCGAGCGGCGGCGCAGGGAACCCCGCCGCAAGCGCACCGCGGCCCTCACCCGCCCGCCGGGTCGCAAGGACAGGGGAGGCCGCCGCGAGGGCCGCCGCACCACCGGGAGCGACCGGTGAGCCGGCGCAAGCCCCGGGAGCGCACGGGGGCACGTGACGGGCGGGGCTGGGGACGGCCGACCGCCGCGGATGCGGCTGCGCCGGAGCGGGGGGCCGGCGACTGCTCCGGGGCGAGGCGGACCGCGCTGCCGCCGGGGGCCGTGACCCGGGCGGGGGCGGGGGCGTTCCCCTGGAGGGTGGTGGGGGCCCGGCCCCGCCGCCGCCCAGCGGAACCGACCGGAGCGCAGCGCGCCCAGACAAGGCGACCCATGGCCCACTCTGCATCCCCCTCACCCAGACCCGAGCTGCCGCCCGTGCACGGCGCCGTCATCTGCGTATCGGCGCCCTGTTTGGCCGTCTCGCCCGAGCACGGCCAGCTCACCGGCCGCGGGATCGACGGGATCTACCGGTCCGGGCGGCGACTCCTCTCCCGCTGCGTGCTGCGGGTCGGCGGCCGGGAACCGGTCGCGGTCCAGGGACGCAGCCTCGGGGCCGACCGGGCCTCGTTCTCCGCTACCGTCCGCACCGGCGCCGAGGCCGGACCCGATCCCGACATCGGCGTCGAGCGGGTGCGGCACGCGGACGGCACCGAGCTGATCACCCTGCGCAGCTTCACGGCCCGCCCGGTGCGGCTGCCCGTGGAGATCCTGCTGGGTACCGACCTGGCCGAGCTCGCGGCGGTGGCCGCCGGCCGGGCCGGGCCGGAACTGCCCGCAGGGGTGCATGCCGCCGGACTGCGCTGGAGCACGACCGAGGCGCAAGCCGTCACCGCGGCCGAACCGGCCCCGGACGACGCCCTCGCCTCCGCCGGACTGCTGCGCTGGCAGCTCGACCTGGGGCCGGGGGAGTCCCGCACCATCGAGCTGCGGACCACGCACGCCCGCACCTCCCGCGCGCCGGCCGGGCAGGTGGCCAACCCGCTCTCCGACGCCCGGGCCGAGTGCGACGATCCGCGGGCCGGGGCATGGTTCCGGGCCAGCGTCGAGGACCTCGGCGCGCTGCTCCTGAGGGATCACGAGGAGCCGACTGACGCCTTCGCCGCCGCCGGCGTGCCGTGGCGGCTCGGTCTGGCCCCCGCGGAGTCCCTGTGGGCGGCCAGGATGGCGCTGCCGCTCGGGACCGGGCTCGCCGCGGCCACCCTGCGCACCCTGGCCCGGGCCCAAGCCAGCGGCCGCGGTCCCGATGCCGGGAAGATCCCCGGTCCGCTGCGCGGCGCGGGCCCCCAGCTTCCGCCGGGGTGCACCGGTACCGAGGCCACGCTCGCCTTCCCGGCGGTACTGGCCGAGGCGCGCCGGTGGGGGATGCCCGAAGCCGACGTGGCCCGGCTGCTCCCGGCTGCGGAGCAATGCCTCGGCTGGCTCCGCGGAGCCTTGGGGGAGGACGGGTTCGTCGCCGACCCGGATCCGGGCCCGCGCCGCTGCGAGACGCAGGCCCACGCCCACCGGGCCGCACTGCTCGGCGCCGACCTGCTGGACGGGTGCGGGCGGCCCGGCGGGCAGGAGTGGCGCCAGTGGGCGGAGGCGCTGCGGACCCGGTTCCTGGACCGGTTCTGGATCGACGGCCCGGACGGGGGGAGGCCCGCCGCTGCCCTGCACCCCGACGGGCGGCCGCTGCCCCGGCTCACCGGAGCCGCCGTCCACCTCCTGGACACCGGCTTGCTCGGTGGGGGCCTGCACGCCCCGGGCCTGCTGGACCGGGTCCGAACCGAACAGCTCGCCCGGCTGCTCGCGGCCCCCGCCATGGATTCCGGCTGGGGGCTGCGGAGCATGGCGTCACGGGAGCCGGGGCACAACCCCTTCGGTCACCGCTCGGGGGCGGTGCGGGCGTACGAGAGCGCCGTGGCGGTCGCCGGCCTGGCCCAGGCCGGCTTCGAGGAGGAGGCCGCCGCACTGCTGCGGGGGCTGCTGGACGCCGCGGAGAGCTTCGGGTTCCGGCTGCCGGAGATGTACGCGGCCGAGCAGCGGACCGCGGGCAGCGCGCCACTCCCGCACCCGGCCGCCTGCCGTCCGGCCGCCGTGGCCGCGGCCGCCGGGGTGCACGTGCTGGCCGCGGTCGCCGGCATCCGCCCCGACGCCCCGGCCGGCACGGTCGCCCTCGTCCCGCTGTCCGGCGCCCCGCTCGGCGCGCTGCGGCTCTCCGGCCTGCGGGTGGCGGGCGAGCCCTTCGCCCTGCGGATCAGCAGGGTCGGCCTCGGCATGGTGGAGGAGGCCGCGGATGCGCTTCAACTGGGCGGGTAGGCTGCCCGTCGTCGTCTTCAGGATCACGAAAGCTCTGTTTATCGTCAGGAAGACGACTATGATCGCGGCATGTCTCCCTACGACCCGTCGGCCTATCCGCCGTTCGCCGTCACCGTCGACCTGGTCGTGCTCACCGTACGGCGCCACGCCCTCTGTGCACTCGTCGTCCGCCGCGGTGAGCAGCCCTTCCAGGGACGCTGGGCCCTGCCCGGCGGCTTCGTACGCGGGGACGAGGACCTGGCGGCGGCTGCGGCCCGGGAGCTCGCCGAGGAAACCGGGCTGTGCGCGCACGACCCCGCCGAGCCGGGTGCGGGCAACGGCGCCCACCTGGAGCAGCTCGCCACGTACGGGGACCCGAAGCGTGACCCCCGGATGCGGGTGGTCAGCGTGGCGCACCTCGTCCTGGCTCCGGACCTGCCCGCGCCCCGGGCCGGCGGAGACGCCAACAGCGCGCGCTGGGCCCCCGTCGACGAGCTCCTGGCGGCCGAGGGGGAAGCGTCCTCCGGACTCGCCTTCGACCACGCCCGGATCCTCGGCGACGGGGTGGAGCGGGCCCGCTCGAAGATCGAGTACTCCTCCCTGGCCACCGCCTTCTGCCCGCCCGAGTTCACCGTCGGCGAGCTGCGCCGGGTCTACGAAGCGGTGTGGGGTGTGGCCCTCGACCCCCGCAACTTCCACCGCAAGGTCACCGGGACCCCCGGGTTCCTCGTGCCGGCCGGGGGGACGACGACCCGTCAGGGCGGTCGGCCCGCCCAGTTGTTCAGGGCCGGCGGCGCCACCCTGCTCAACCCGCCGATGCTGCGGCCCGAAGCCTGAGTTCCGGGCCCCGGGGCCGGATGCTCCGGTGCCGACACGAAGGCCCGAGGGGCCAACGTGCCGCGAAAATCGGACATATCGCGTTATCTTGCTTGGGGAATTGACCCTGCCGCAGAGCGGTCTCACCCCCCGCGAGAGAAGCGATGCTTCAGGCCATCGGACTCACCAGCACTCCCCGTCGAGACCTTCCGCCGCTCGTGGACGACCTCACCTTCGAGGCCCGCCCGGGCGCCGTCACTGCCCTTCTCGGCGCACCGGGTTCGGGCAAGACCACCGTCCTGCGGCTCATGCTGGAGCTCGAACCGGGCCGCGGTGTCACCTATTTCCGCGGCCGCCCCCTGCACCGGATCCCGCACCCCGGCCGTGAGGTCGGGGTCCTGCTCGGCGACGTCCCCGGCAACCCCTCACGGACGGTCCGCGGCCAGCTGCGGATGCTCTGCGCGGCGGCCGGGGTGCCCGCCTCCCGGGCCGACACCGTCTTGGAGGTCGTCGGCGTCGCGGGCCTGCGCGACCAGCGGCTCGGCTCGCTCTCCCGTGGCATGGAGCGCCGCGTGGCCCTCGCCGCCGCCCTGCTCGCCGACCCGTGCACCCTGCTCCTCGACGAGCCCGCCGCGGGGCTCTCGGTCCGCGACCGCAGCTGGCTCCACGATCTGCTGCACGGCCGTGCCGCCCTCGGCGGCACCGTCCTGTTCACCACCGACGATGCGAAGGAAGCCGCACGCTGGGCGGACCGGGTGGTCAGCATCGCCGCCGGGCGGCTCGTCGCCGACCAGGACGCTGCCGCGTTCGCGAGTACACGGCTCCGGCCACGGGTCGCCGTGCGCACTCCGCACGCAGCCCGGCTGGCCGACGTACTGGGCCGGGAAGCGCGGGCCGCCCGGCTCGCGGTGGAGATCGTCGAGGAGAGCGGCAACCGCCTGTCCGTGTACGGGACGAGCTGCGCCGAGGTCGGCGAGGCGGCCTTCCGGCACGGCGTCCTGGTCCACCAGCTCGCCGACGAGACCGGTGACGCACGGGCGGCCACCGTGCCGAAGGAGCCACCGGTTCCGCAGGCGCGCTCCGCGCGCGACGTCGAAGCCTCCGCCGAAGCGGCCGGAAGCGTTCGCGGAGCCCCCGTAGCGACCGGGGCCGTGTCCCCCGCCGGAGGCGGCGGGCACAGGCGGCCCTCCGCCCGGCCCCCGGCCTCGCAGGTGCGCAGGGTGGGCGGTCCCCTGCGGCCCCTGCGCTACGAGCTGCTGCGCGTCTCGGGGACCGCCGCGCCCGCTCTCACCGCCGCCCTCGTCGTCACCGTCTCCGTCATCACCGCGCTCGCCCTGGCACGCTCCGGCCACCCCTCGCAGAGCCGCGTGCTGGCCGCCTGGCCGGAGGTGCTGCCCCTGCCGCCCGCGGCCCTGGGCGCCGGCCTCCTCGGCGCGCTGGCCTTCGGCGAGGAGTACCGCTACCCCGCCCTCGCCGCCCACCGCGGCACCGTGCCGCGCCGGATGGGCCTGCTCGCCGCCAAGCTCGCCGTCTGCGCCGCCCTCGCCCTGCTGCTCGGCGTGCTCGCCGTGACGGCCGACGCCGCGGCCCTGCACCTCCTCTTCGGCAGCGGACCGCTGCGCACTCCCGACCGGTGGATCTCCCCGGTCGCCAGCTGGGCGGGGCTGCTCGTCGGCTGCGCCTGGGCCGGGGTGCTGGCCTCGGGCGTCTTCCGGTCGGCGACCGCGGGCCTGGCCACGGTGTTGGCCGTGCCCGTCGCAGTGGTGCCACTGGTGCGCGAGGTGCTGGAGGGCCCGTCTGCCCATCCGATGACCGGCGTTGTGGGCCGGCTGCGCGGACTCGCCTGGGCGCAGTGGCCCCCGGAGGTCGACCGCCTGGTCCTCGGCGTGCTCCGGGTGATGGCCCAACCCGTCGGCACCTCACTGGTGTTGTCGCTGATGGTCCTGTTGTGCGCCTATGGGTTCACAGGATTGCGCAGTCGAGTTCGCTGGTGATCGATACGACCCTGTTCGGGGTCGGCGAGTGACCGGGCGCGCTCACCTCGGGTGAACGGGACCGCAACTCCCCATGAAAAGCCCGGTTCTTTACGATAAGTCGTCAATTGCGCAGGTGACGCCTATCACCCTTTCGTGTGCTTTTCACCAAAGACCTCAAGGCTCATGAAGGCGCGGCCGACAAAGGATTCGTGAGTACCCTTGCGCACACCATGATGACCGCCGCCCGCCATGCCGACTCCGGCCTCGCCGGCCCGGGCGAGCTGGACCGCTATCCCTACGCGGAGTCCGCCGGGACCGACCGCGCCGGTACGCCCCACTGGGACGGTGCCGACGTCGAGTTGAGCCGGGTCGGGCGCCGCGCGGCCGGCAGCCGGGGCCGCGGGCTGCACGGCCAACTCGTCCAACAGCTCGGCCAGATGATCGTCTCCGGCGACCTGGGGGCGGACCGCCCGCTGGTCCCCGAGGAGATCGGCCAGCGCTTCGAGGTCTCCCGCACGGTGGTCCGCGAATCGCTGCGCGTGCTGGAGGCCAAGGGCCTCGTCAGCGCCCGCCCCAACGTCGGCACCCGGGTCCGTCCCGTCGCCGACTGGAACCTCCTCGACCCCGACATCATCGAGTGGCGGGCCTTCGGCCCCCAGCGCGAGGACCAGCGCCGCGAGCTCAACGAGCTCCGCTGGACCATCGAGCCCCTCGCCGCCCGCCTCGCCGCGGGCCACGGCCGCGCGGACGTCCAGCAGCGCCTCGCCGACATGGTCGAGATCATGGGCCACGCCCTCGGACAGGGCGATGCGATCACCTTCGCGCGCGCCGACAACGAGTTCCACGCCCTCCTCATCCAGGTCGCGGGCAACCGCATGCTGGAGCACCTCTCCGGCATCGTGTCCGCCGCGCTCCAGGTCTCCGGCAGCCCCACGACCACCTGCGACCGCCCCAGCGACGCCTGCGTCGCGCACCACGCGCGGATCGTCGAGGCGCTCGCCTCGGGGGACGCGGCCGGCGCCGAGAGCGCAATGCGGCAGCTACTGACGGTGCACCCCGAGGTGGAGCGCGTGGTACCCGCTCCGCGCGAGCACTGACGGAGCGCGTGGACGGAAGGCACGGAGGTACTCGCACATGTCGCCGGATCCGGACGGGTCCGGCGACACCAGCGTGCGCGAGCCCTCTGCGCCGCGTTCCGCGGCGCGCAGATCTAGCCCTCCGGGCCCTTTCCGGCCGTTTTGCGCCCGCCTCCGGGCCGCCCGTAGACCTGCCCTGACCTGCGCCTATGTCTCCCCTGGCGAGCTCCCTGGCCCCTTGGTGTGACTTGGGCCACGAAGATTGGGGCGTAACGCTCTGCGAAGTCAAGCGATGACCTAGAGAGGTGATGGCCGACGGAGGGAAGACAGCAGCCCTTGCGGGTGCTGTGCAGCTCCCCGGCCCCTGCCCGCGCCCCCGGCCCATCCCCAGTCGGTGGTCGTCGGCTCCGGTCCAGCACCATCCCGGCCGGGGTCGGAAGCCGTTTCCATCGTTCCGAGAGGTTGTTCGTGTCGGCCAGCACATCCCGTACGCTCCCGCCGGAGATCGCCGAATCCGAGTCCGTGATGGCGCTCATCGAGCGGGGCAAGGCCGAGGGGCAGATCGCCGGCGATGACGTGCGTCGGGCCTTCGAGGCTGACCAGATTCCTGCGACCCAGTGGAAGAATGTTCTGCGCAGCCTCAACCAGATCCTCGAGGAAGAGGGTGTGACGCTGATGGTCAGTGCCGCGGAGTCGCCCAAGCGCACCACCCGCAAGAGCGTCGCAGCGAAGACCCCGGCCAAGCGGGCGGCCACGAAGACCGCCGCGACGAAGACGACGGCTGCGCGGACCGTCGCCGCCGCGGCACCGGCGGCCGAAACGGCGGACCCGGAGCCCACGGACGCGCTGGCGCAGGAGCCCGCAGCCGAGCCCGCCGCGAAGAAGACGGCGGCCAGGAAGACGGCGGCGAAGAAGACCGCGGCCAAGAAGGCCGCACCCGCCGCGAAGAAGACCGCCGCGAAGAAGACGGCCGCGAAGAAGGACACCGACGAGATCGCCGAGGAAGACCTCCTCGAAGAGGGCCCCGCCGAGGTCAAGGGCGACGTCGAAGAGGACGAGGAGAGCGGCGAGAGCAAGGGCTTCGTCATCTCCGACGACGAGGACGACGCTCCGGCCCAGCAGGTCGCCGTGGCCGGCGCCACCGCCGACCCGGTCAAGGACTACCTCAAGCAGATCGGCAAGGTCCCGCTGCTCAACGCCGAGCAGGAGGTCGAGCTCGCCAAGCGGATCGAGGCGGGCCTGTTCGCCGAGGACAAGCTGGCCACCTCGGACAAGCTCGCGCCCAAGCTCAAGCGCGAGCTGGAGATCATCGCCGAGGACGGCCGCCGGGCCAAGAACCACCTCCTGGAGGCCAACCTCCGCCTCGTGGTCTCCCTCGCCAAGCGCTACACCGGCCGCGGCATGCTCTTCCTGGACCTGATCCAGGAGGGGAACCTGGGCCTGATCCGCGCCGTCGAGAAGTTCGACTACACCAAGGGCTACAAGTTCTCCACCTACGCGACCTGGTGGATCCGGCAGGCGATCACGCGTGCCATGGCCGACCAGGCGCGCACGATCCGCATCCCCGTCCACATGGTCGAGGTGATCAACAAGCTCGCCCGCGTGCAGCGGCAGATGCTCCAGGACCTGGGCCGCGAGCCCACCCCGGAGGAACTGGCCAAGGAGCTCGACATGACCCCGGAGAAGGTCATCGAGGTCCAGAAGTACGGCCGCGAGCCGATTTCCCTGCACACCCCGCTCGGCGAGGACGGCGACAGCGAGTTCGGTGACCTCATCGAGGACTCCGAGGCGGTCGTCCCGGCCGACGCGGTCAGCTTCACGCTCCTCCAGGAGCAGCTGCACTCGGTCCTCGACACCCTCAGCGAGCGCGAGGCCGGCGTCGTCTCCATGCGCTTCGGCCTCACCGACGGCCAGCCCAAGACCCTTGACGAGATCGGCAAGGTCTACGGCGTCACGCGCGAGCGCATCCGCCAGATCGAGTCGAAGACCATGTCCAAGCTGCGCCACCCGTCCCGGTCCCAGGTGCTGCGCGACTACCTGGACTGACAGCACCCCGGTCCGACAGCAGCCGGGCCGACGTGCCGGGCCGGGCCCGGCACGTACGGCGGGGTCACCGGGAGCGGCCGGGCGCGGGTGCGCACCGCCACCGGGCATCCCACTCTGGGTGGAGTAATCCACACTCAGAGTCAGGAGGCCCGATGCGTCGACCCTTTTCCCGTGCTCTGGCGGGGGCGCTGGCCCTGGCGGCAGGGGCGGCCGCGGCGCCGCTGGCCCGGGCGCCCCAGGCCGCCGCGGACAGTGTGGTGATCGGTGGCAGGCCGGTGAAAGTGGCCGAGAGCCCCTGGGTGGTGGCCGTGGCCAGCCGTGACCGGTTCGGAGGTATGCGGGCCGGTCAGTTCTGCGGAGGTGTCCTGGTGGCCCCGAGCCGGGTGGTCACCGCGGCCCATTGCCTGAGCCGCGAGGTGCTCGGCGGTCCGGTCGACGCCACCCCCGACCTCCGGGTGATCACCGGGCGCACGGAGCTGCGGGCGGTCGAAGGCCGGGAGATCACGGTGCGCGCGGCCCGGGTGAACCCGGACTACGACCCCCACACCAACGCCGGCGACCTGGCCGTCCTGGAACTCGACGAAGCCGTGCCCGCACGGTCGGTGTTGCCCCTGGCCGACGAGGGGGATCCGGGCTACGCCGAGGGCAGTGAGGCCGTCGTCTACGGATGGGGCGACACCAGCGGATTCGGTGACTACGCGTACGGGCTCCGGGCCGCGCGGGTGACCGTCCTGTCGGACTCCGTGTGCCTGCGCGCCTACCCGGGGGACGCGGACGGCCAGTACCGGCCGGGGAGCATGATCTGCGCGGGCCACCGCGCCGGGGGCAGGGACGCCTGCCAGGGCGACAGCGGGGGTCCGCTCGTCGCCCGGGGGCGGCTCATCGGCGTGGTGTCGTGGGGGCGGGGCTGCGGCCGGGCGGACAGTCCGGGCGTCTACACGCGTATCGCCGCCTTCGCGGACTTCGTGACCGCCCCCGAGGCGGCCCGGCACCGGGCGGCCGGCCAAGACATCGGGTGGGGGAGTGCAAGGCGCCAGGCACCCGCGGCAAAGGCTCCTACGGGGCATTCCGAGCGAATGCGTGACGCGGCTCGCCGCGCCGCTGTGACCTCAAGGGCCCCGGCGGGGGCGCCGGGCGTTCTCTCAACAGCTGTTTTCGGTCACGCGCGCCACGGGCGCCACCGGGCGCCCGGCGCGCCGGAAGGGCCGCGGATGTGAGGACGGGCGGCACTTCTGGATCTCAGAAGTGCCGCCCGTCGACCGGCCTGGCCGGTCCTGGCTCGTCGGATGCGAGGTGCAGGGCTGTGTCAGCGGTCCTCGGTGTCGGCGGGCGCCGCCGGAGCGGACGTCAGCCGCTCGGTCTCATCCTGTATTTCCGCGGCGATCTTCTTGAGTTCCGGCTCGAACTTACGTCCGTGGTGGGCGCAGAAGAGCAGTTCACCACCGCTCAGCAGGACGACGCGCAGATATGCCTGGGCGCCGCAACGGTCGCATCGGTCGGCGGCCGTCAGCGGGGTCGCGGGTGTCAGAACAGTAGTCACGTCGCCTCTTCTCTCAGCTCGACGAGCTGTCGTACCAGGGTCAACATCCAACCAGGCCGAAAACGTTCCCGCTCGCGGCTTTCCTCGAAACTTCCTTCCGAGCTGGCCGGCTGCTGCCGGTTGGCGGCGAAGGAGCCGTATTGCGTTGCTTTACGGTTTCGCGTTGTCAGTCGTTCGCTTGTCGCAGTTCGTCTGTCGCAGTCGTCCTCCCCGGCGTGAGTGCCGGTTGTGCATGAGGACGTGCCCGAACCCTAAATGGTTCATGCGTGGAAGGGAACGTGATGTTTGCTTCACCCCCTCGGGGGATCGAACACCCGTGCGGATCTGCACTACGCTGATCCCACGCGAGGGTGGCGTTGCATCGGCTCTACCAGGCCTCGGTACCCTTCGACGGGCAACCGAGCCACCCTGCGCCCCCGACGGGCCAGAACAGAAATTCAGCGAGGAGCGAACTGCGTGACCGCCGACACGTCCGTGCCTTCCAGTGCGCTGCTGTCCGGAGCAGACCGGGACGGCTCCAACTACACCGCGCGGCACCTGCTCGTCCTCGAAGGCCTCGAGGCCGTCCGCAAGCGCCCCGGTATGTACATCGGGTCCACCGACAGCCGCGGCCTCATGCACTGCCTGTGGGAGATCATCGACAACGCCGTGGACGAGGCCCTTGGCGGCTACTGCGACCACATCGAGGTGATCCTCCACGACGACGCCTCCGTCGAGGTCCGCGACAACGGCCGCGGCATCCCCGTCGACGTCGAGCCCAAGACCGGGCTGTCCGGCGTCGAGGTCGTCATGACCAAGCTGCACGCAGGCGGCAAGTTCGGCGGCGGGTCGTACGCGGCCTCCGGCGGTCTGCACGGCGTCGGCGCCTCCGTGGTCAACGCGCTCTCCTCCCGTCTCGACGTCGAGGTCGACCGCGGCAGCTCCACGCACGCGATCAGCTTCCGTCGCGGCGTCCCCGGGGTCTTCACCGAGCAGGGGCCGGACAGCCCCTTCGACCCGGCCAACGGCCTGCGCAAGATCAAGCGGATCACCAAGGGCAAGACCGGCACCCGGGTCCGCTACTGGGCCGACCGGCAGATCTTCCTCAAGGACGCGCGGCTCTCCCTGGAGACCCTCCACCAGCGTGCCCGCCAGACCGCCTTCCTCGTCCCCGGCCTGACCCTCATCGTCCGCGACGAGCGCGGCATCGACGGCGCAGGCAAGACCGAGGAGGTCTTCCGTTTCGACGGGGGCATCAGCGAGTTCTGCGACTACCTCGCCCAGGACAAGGCCGTCTGTGACGTACTGCGCCTGACCGGCCAGGGCACCTTCAAGGAGACCGTCCCCGTCCTCGACGACCGCGGCCACATGACCCCCACCGAGGTCACCCGCGAGCTCGGCGTGGACATCGCCCTGCGCTGGGGCACCGGCTACGAGACCAGCCTCAAGTCCTTCGTCAACATCATCGCCACGCCCAAGGGCGGCACGCACGTCACCGGCTTCGAGCGCTCGGTCACCAAGACCGTGAACGAGGTGCTGCGGTCGGCGAAGCTGCTGCGCGTCGCCGAGGACGACGTCGTCAAGGACGACGCGATGGAGGGCCTGACCGCGGTCGTCACCGTCCGGCTGGCCGAGCCGCAGTTCGAGGGCCAGACCAAGGAGGTGCTGGGCACCTCGGCGGCGGCCAGGATCGTCGCCGCCGTCGTCTCCAAGGAACTCAAGGCCTTCCTGACCTCCACCAAGCGCGATGACAAGCAGCAGGCCCGCGCCGTGCTGGAAAAGATCGTCGCGGCGGCCCGGACCCGTATCGCGGCCCGCCAGCACAAGGAGGCGCAGCGGCGGAAGACGGCGCTGGAGACGTCCTCGCTGCCCGCCAAGCTGGCCGACTGCCGCAGTGACGACGTCGAGCGCAGCGAGCTCTTCATCGTCGAGGGCGACTCCGCCCTCGGTACCGCCAAGCTGGCTCGGAATTCCGAATTCCAGGCCCTGCTGCCGATCCGCGGCAAGATTCTGAACGTTCAGAAGTCCTCGGTCTCGGACATGCTGAAGAACGCGGAGTGCGGCGCGATCATCCAGGTCATAGGGGCCGGTTCGGGCCGGACCTTCGACATCGACGCCGCGCGGTACGGGAAGATCGTCCTGCTCGTGGACGCCGATGTGGACGGCGCGCACATCCGCTGCCTGCTGCTGACGCTCTTCCAGCGGTACATGCGGCCGATGGTCGAGGCGGGCCGGGTCTTCGCAGCCGTTCCGCCCTTGCACCGGATCGAACTCGTCCAGCCCAAGAAGGGCCAGGACAAGTACGTCTACACGTATTCCGACAACGAACTGCGCCAGACCCTGCTGGAATTCCAGCGGAAGAACATCCGCTACAAGGAATCGATCCAGCGCTACAAGGGTCTGGGCGAGATGGACGCGGACCAGCTGGCCGAGACGACCATGGACCCCCGCCACCGCACGCTGCGCCGCATCAACATCGGCGACCTGGAGGCGGCCGAGCAGGTCTTCGACCTGCTGATGGGCAATGAGGTGGCCCCGCGCAAGGAGTTCATCACCAGCTCCGCCGCGACCCTGGACCGCTCGCGCATCGACGCCTGACCGCTCGGGGCGGCGGCCGGCACGGAACCCGGTGCCGGTTTCCGCCCCGTCGGTTTCCGGCCCGACGGCCTCCGTCGCGTCGCTTTCTGCCGCGACGGCTTCCGTTGGGTCCCGCCGGCACGCCCTCCGGTGTTTCATCGCCGCCCCGGAATTCCCGGTTCATCACCTGTTGGAGTGAAGAGCACCGGTACACCAGTCCAGAAACCACCCATTCCACTCATCCTTGTGGCCGTGCCGCCCATGCGGTAGCGGACAAGGAGAGTTCGGTGGACAAGCACGAAGGTCCCGACGCCGGAACGATCCGGCTCGACGACCCCTGGTACGACGCGCTCGCCGTCGGCTGGGGCGAGGGCGAAAGCGGGCACGAGGACACACCGCCGCGGAGGCCCGCAGGCTCCGGCGGGCCCGAGCCAGACGCATCCGACAGCATCTACCTCGAGGTGCAGCGCAGCGCCGCCTTCCAGGAGGTCCGCAGCCGCTACCGGGGGTTCGTCGTCCCGGCGACCGCCGGATTCCTCCTCTGGTACGTCGCGTACGTCGTCGCGGCGACGGCGGCGCCCGGCTTCATGGCCCGGCCCGTCGCCGGCGCGGTCAACGTGGCCCTGCTGGCGGGGCTCGGACAGTTCCTCAGCACCTTCCTGCTGACCTGGGCGTACGCCGGGCACGCGCGCAGGCGCAGGGACCGGGCGGCGCTGGATCTGCGGTGGACGGTCTTCGAACAGAACCGGTACCAGGCGCGGGCCCGGAACCGGAGCCGGGAGGCCGGCCGGTGACCACCGAGCACCAGAGCCTCGCGCTGATCCTGTTCAGCCTCTTCATCGCGGTCACCCTGGGCATCACCACATGGGTCAGTCGCAACCGCCACGGCTCGGCCGAGGAGTTCTACGCGGGCGGGCGACTGTTCTCCCCGCTGGAGAACGGTTTCGCCATCGCCGGCGACTACATGTCCGCCGCCTCCTTCCTCGGGATCTCCGGCCTCATCGCCCTGTTCGGGTACGACGGCCTGCTGTACTCGGTGGGCTTCCTCGTCGCCTGGCTCGTCGTCCTGTTCCTGGTCGCCGAACTGGTCCGCAACTGCGGCCGCTTCACCCTCGCCGACGTCGTCGCCGCGCGAATGCGCGAGCGGCCCGTCCGGATCGCCGCCGGCACCTCGTCGGTCACCGTCTCGGTGCTCTACCTCGTCGCGCAGATGGTCGGCGCGGGCAGCCTCGTGGGGCTGCTGCTCGGGGACTCGGGCACCGCCACCCGTACGCTCACCGTGGTCGCCGTCGGGGCGCTCATGGTGGTCTACGTGTCCTTCGGCGGCATGCGGGCCACCACCTGGATCCAGATCGTGAAGGCCGTCCTGCTCATGGGCGGGGCCGTCACCCTCACCCTGCTCGTCCTGGTCCGCTTCCACGGCAACGTCGACCTGCTGCTGACCAGCGCCGCCGAACGCAGTGGGCACGGCCTGCGGTTCCTCGGCCCCGGGCTCAAGTACGGCGGCGACTGGACCGCCCGCTTCGACTTCGTGAGCCTCGGCCTGGCGCTGGTCCTCGGCACGGCCGGGCTCCCGCACATCCTGTCGCGCTTCTACACGGTGCCGACGGCGCGGGCCGCCCGCCGCTCGGTGGTGTGGGCGATCGCCCTGATCGGCGGCTTCTACCTGATGACCATCGTGCTCGGCTTCGGCGCGGCCGCGCTGGTCGGCCCGGACGAGGTGCGGGCTTCCAACGCCTCCGGGAACACGGCGGTGCCGCTCCTCGCGGCGCACCTGGGTGGCGGAGCCGACTCCACCGGCGGCGCGGTGCTGTTCGCGCTCGTGGCGGCGATCGCCTTCGCCACCATCCTGGCCGTGGTCGCCGGGATCACCCTCGCTTCCTCGGCCTCGGTCGCACACGACCTGTACGCCTCGCTCCGGCGTCGCCGTGCGCGGCAGCGCAGCGAGGTCGCCGTGGCCAAGGCCGCTGCCGTCGGGATCGGGGCCGTGGCGATCGCCCTCGGTCTGCTGGCCCAGGACCTGAACGTGGCGTTCCTGGTCGGGCTCGCCTTCGCGGTGGCGGCCTCGGCGAACCTGCCGGTGCTGCTGTACTCGCTGTTCTGGCGCGGCTTCACCACGCGCGGTGCCGTCTGGTCGGTGTACGGGGGGCTGGTCCCGGCGGTGCTGCTGGTGATCTTTTCGCCGGTGGTGTCCGGCAGTCCGGACTCCCTCTTCCCAGGGGTGGACTTCCAGCTCTTCCCGCTGCAGAACCCCGGCCTGGTCTCGATCCCGCTCGGCTTCCTGGCGGGCTGGGTGGGCACGGTCACCTCCGGCGAGGAGCCGGACGCGGCCCGGCACGCGGAGACGGAGGTCCGCTCCTTGACCGGTGCGGGAGCCGTCTGAGCTCGGCGCGGGGAGCGGTGCGGACGGGCGGATCGCCGGGAGGGGGCTACGGGCCGTCGGACGGCAGCCATGAGTAGAGGTGTTCCGGGCGGCCCGTTTCGCCGTAGCGCAGGGCCAGGGTGACCCGGCCCGTGCGGTCCAGGAGTTTGAGGTAGCGCTGGGCGGTCTGGCGGCTGATGCCGGCCCGATCGGCGATCTGCTGCGTCGACAGGGGGCCCCCGGCGGAGCGGAGGACGCGGCGGACCAGTTCCGCGGTCGTCGGGGAGTGCCCCTTGGGCAGCTCGTTGGGGGATCCCGCCGCGGCCAGGGCGCCGAAGAGCCGGTCCACCTCGGCCTGTTCGGCCTCGCCGCCGGTGTCCAGGGTGCGGCGCAGGGACCCGTACGCCTCCAGCCGGGTCCGCAGGCCGGCGAAGGTGAACGGCTTGACCAGGTACTGGAGGGCGCCGAGGCGCATCGCGGCCTGGACGGTGGCCAGGTCGCGCGCGGCGGTCACCATGATGACGTCGGTGCGGTGGCCGAGCTGGCGCAGCCGCCGGACGAGGTCCAGGCCGCTGCCGTCGGGGAGGTAGTGGTCCAGGAGGATCAGGTCCACCGGGTGGGAGGCGAGGAAGTCCAGCGCCTCGGCCGCGGAATGGACCCGGGCCGTGACGCGGAACCCGGGAACCTTCGCCACGTACGCCGCGTTGACTAGGGCAACACGCATGTCGTCGTCGACGACCAATACGTGGATCGGGGACTCGCTCATCTCAGGGCCTCCGGGAGTACGACGGAGAACTCCGCCCCTCCGTCCGCTGCTTCGCCGGCCCGGGCCGTGCCACCCTGCCGCTCCGCGAGGCGGCGTACCAGGGCCAGCCCCAGGCCGCGTTCGCGGTGGGCCGCGGGCTGTTTGGTCGACCAGCCCTCGGTGAAGATCTCCTCGCGGCGGGCGGCCGGGACGCCGGGTCCGCTGTCGCGTACGAGGAGGATCGCCGTACGGCCCTCGCAGCGCAGCTCGACCTCCACCAGGGGCGCGGCCGAGCCGACCGCGGCGTCCATGGCGTTGTCCACGAGGTTGCCGGTGATGGTGACGAGGCCGCCGGGGTCGACGAGGCGGTCCGGCAGGAACGTGGCGGCGGCGAGGCGCAGGGGGACGCCACGCTCGGCCGCGACGGTCGCCTTGCCCACCAGGAGGGCGGCCAGGAGCGGGTCGCGGACCTTCTCGGTGACCTGTTCGGCGGTGCTGCGGTGGCCGCCGACGACCTCGGCCACGAACTCCACCGCCTCCTCGTGCAGGCCGAGCTCCAGCAGGCCGAGGAGGGTGTGGAGCCGGTTGGCGTGCTCGTGGTCCTGTGCGCGGAGGGCGTCGATCAGGCCCTGGGTGGAGTCGAGCTCGCGGCGCAGGTGCTCGAGCTCGGTGCGGTCGCGCAGGGTGGCCACGGCGCCGCCGTCCGCGGTGGGCATCCGGTTGGCGACGAGGACCCGGGAGCCCTGGACGGTGAGGAGGTCCCGGCCCGTGACGCGGCCGGTGAGGACATCGGCGGTGCGGCCCTCGCCGAGCACCTCGTCCAGCGGGCTGCCGGCCAGCGTGCCGGCGCCGTCCGGCGCGAGGCCCAGCAGGCGGGCGGCCTCGTCGTTGACCAGCCGGATCCGGCCGGCATGGTCCAGGGCGATCACTCCCTCGCGGATGGAGTGCAGCATGGCCTCGCGCTCGGCGAGAAGTCCGGCGATATCGGAGAAGGCCAGGTCGCGGGTCTGCCGCTGGATCCGGCGGGACAGCAGGTAGGCGGCGAGGGCGCCCGCGGCCAAGGCGCCCCCCGCATACGCCAGCAGGCCGGGGATGGCGCCGAGCAGCCGGTCCCGGACGCTGTCGTAGGCGATGCCGACGGAGACGGCGCCGACGATCTCGCCGTCGGCGGCGACCAGCGGGACCTTGCCGCGGGCGGTGCGGCCCAGGGTTCCCTCGTCGATCTCCATGACCTCGCGGCCGGCGAGGGCGTCGCTCGGGTCGGTGGAGACGGTCAGGCCGATCCGGTCGGGGGAGGGATGGGAGCGGCGGATCCCGTCGAGGTCCATGACGACCACGTACTCGGCACCCGTGGCCCGGCGGATCCGCTCGGCCGCGGCCTGCACCGGGCCGTCCGCGGCGGGCCCGGACTCCAGCAGGCCGGCCGACACGGACGGGTCGGCGGCGGCGCTCTGGGCGATGGCCAGGGCCCGCCGCATGGCCTGGTCGTCGAGCTGTGCGCCGAGCGGGGCCAGGAAGAGCCTGGTGGCCAGCACGGCGACGCCGGCGGCGATCGCCAGCTGGGTGAGCAGGATCTGCGAGACGGCCCGTCTGGGCAGCCCGATGCGCCGAGTGCTCAGGGAGAGGAACCGCATGAACCGCATGACCAGCAACGGTAGGTCGGCTTCGACACAAGGGGAATGGATCCCCCCGGGTCGGACGCCGGCTGTGGTCCACCCCACCCGGCCGCCAGCCCGCCTGACACGCAGGACCGGGGCGCCGACCCGTCAGGGCATCGGCTGTGGCGGTCGGGGGCCCTGGTACTGCCCGCTCGGCCGCATGCGCAGCGGCCGCTCCTGGTACTCCTCCAGGGCATGGGCCATCCAGCCCGCGGTCCGGGCCACGGCGAACACGGTCTCCCCGGCCTCCGCAGACATGCCGCAGGACACCGTGAGCACCGCCAGGGCCAGGTCGACGTTGGCGTGCAGCCCGTCCTGCCGCGCGGCCGTGGTCGCGACCAGCTCCCGGGCGGCCGCCAGCGCTGGCCCGGCCGCCGGCACGCCCTCCAGCCGGGCGAACAGGGCCGTGGCCCGGGGGTCCTCACCCTCGTACAGCCGGTGGCCGAGGCCGGGGACGCGTCGGCCCGCCCGCAAGTGGTCGGCGACGACGGGTGCGGCCGCGCCCCGCTCCAGTACCTCGGCCAGCGTCCGGTGGGCGAGCCGCCCGGCCGCGCCGTGCAGCGGTCCTTCGAGGACGCCCAGTCCCGCCGACACCGCCGCGTACGGATGGGCCCGCGCCGAGGCCGCGACCCGTACGGCCAGGGTGGAGGCGGCCAGGTCGTGGTCGATGAGCAGGGCGAGGGCCAGGTCGAGGGTGTCCAGAGCCGCCGGGTCCGGCTCCCGGCCGGTCAGCCGGGGCCACAGCCGCTGCGCCAACAGCCCGCCGTCCGGGGCGCCGGTCCGCTCCCCGTCCGGCGCCGCCTGCGGGGCACCGGGCTCTCGTCCGATCACCGGCAGGGCGCCGACCAGCGTCGGGATCAGGCAGCGGGCGGAGCCGAGCACGGCCTCCGCCGACAGGTCGAAGCGCAGCGGGTCGGCCACCGCGGCCGCGGCGGTGGCCACCCTCAGCCGGTCGATCGGCCCCGCGTGCTCGGGCAGCGCGGCCACGGCGTGCCGGGCGGCCGCGAGTTGTCCGCCGGGAGCCGTGAAGCGGGCCCCGCGCGGGAGGGACCCCGTCCAGAGCCACTCCGCGACCTCCTCGTAGCAGTACCGCGAGGCCAGCTCGACTGCGTCCACGCCGCGGAACCAGTACCGGTCGGGCTCGATGAGCGTGAGCGAGGTACGGAGGGCGAGCTCCCCGCCCGCAGCTGCTGCGGCCTCGCGCCTGCTGCGCCGCGCCAGGGCCTCCACCTCGGCCGCGTCGAAGGTGCTGCCGCGGCCCACGGCGTCGCGGCGGCTGGTGAGCTGGCCGCGGCTGACGTACGCGTACACGGTCGCGGGCTTCACGCCCAACAGCTCCGCCGCCTGCCGGGTGGTGAGCCGTCGTTCGGCGTGCGCCTGATCGTCCATGACGCCAGGGTATACATATTGATCCGATCAACATTGACAAGGATTCAATCCATCATGGATGGTCATGCCATGGATACGACCGTTGATGTGCCCCGCGGACTCGCCGGCGTCGTGGTCACCGAGACCGGACTCGGTGACGTCCGCGGCCGCGAGGGCTTCTACCACTACCGCCAGTACTCGGCCGTCGAGCTCGCCGAACGCCGCAGCTTCGAGGACGTCTGGCACCTGATGTTCCGCGGGACCCTGCCCGCGGACGCCGCCGAGCGGGCCGCCTTCGCCGCCGAGACGGCCCCGCTGCGCCGGCTGCCCGCCGAGGTCCGTGACGCCCTGCCCGCCCTCGCCGGGGCCACCGCACCCTCCGGCCCGCTCGCCGGTCTGCGGACCGCGCTGTCCCTGCTCGGCGCCTCCGTCGGCTTCCGGCCGGTGTACGACCTCGACCCCGAGCGGCGGGCCGCGGACGCCCTCGCCGCCTGCGCCGCCGTACCGACCCTGCTCACTGCCCTGCACCGGCTCGGGCAGGGGCTGGAACCGGTCGAGCCGCGCGACGACCTCCCGTACGCCGCGAACTACCTCTACATGCTCACGGGCCGGGAGCCGGACCCCGTGAAGGTGCGGGCGGTCGAGCAGTACCTGATCTCCACCGTCGACCACGGCTTCAACGCCTCGACCTTCACCGCCCGCGTCATCGCCTCCACCGGCGCCGACGTCGCGGCCTGCCTCACCGGCGCGATCGGCGCCCTCTCCGGGCCGCTGCACGGGGGTGCCCCCAGCCGGGCCCTGGACACCCTGGACGCCATCGGGACGGCCGACCGCATAGACCCCTGGATCCGCG
The DNA here is from genome assembly GCF_042732005.1 of Streptomyces sp. NPDC059851. NCBI lineage: Bacteria > Bacillati > Actinomycetota > Actinomycetes > Kitasatosporales > Streptomycetaceae > Streptomyces > Streptomyces sp. NPDC059851. Next base: position 31,876 of record NZ_JBHWJJ010000058.1, read on the forward strand.
AGCGGGTGCTCGCGGGGGACCGGATCATGGGATTCGGCCACCCGGTGTACCGCACCGAGGACCCGCGCTCACGGATGCTGCGCGGCATCGCGCTACGGTTCGGCGGGCCCCTCGTGGACCTCGCGGTGGAGGTCGAGCGGCAGGTGGAGGCGATCCTCGCCGAGCTCAAGCCGGGCCGGGAACTCCACACGAACGTCGAGTTCTACGCCGGCGTGGTCATGGAGCTGTGCGGCCTGCCGCGCGAGATGTTCACCCCGACGTTCTGCGCGGCGCGCGTGGTCGGCTGGAGCGCGAACGTCCTGGAGCAGGCCGCCGACTCGAAAATCATCCGTCCGGCCGCCCGCTACGTCGGGCCGCCGCCGCCCCAGCCGGTTCCGCCGCCGGTCTGAGTACGATCGCCTGGTGAACAGCAGCCAGCCCGACCGGTCCGTCACGCCCATCCCCGTCGTCGTCCTCGCCGGATTCCTGGGGTCCGGCAAGACGACCCTGCTCAACCACCTCCTGGCCAACCGCGGCGGCACCCGGATCGGCGTCGTCGTCAACGACTTCGGGTCCATCGAGATCGACGCGATGTCGGTCGCCGGCCAGGTCGGCGACTCGATGGTCTCCCTCGGCGGTGGCTGCCTGTGCTGCGCCGTCGACGGCAGTGAGCTCGACGCCTACCTGGAGAAGCTCTCCGCGCCCGTCCACCGCATCGATGTGATCGTCATCGAGGCGAGCGGGCTGGCCGAGCCCCAGGAGATGATCCGGATGCTGGTGGCCAGCGAGAATCCGGCGATCAGGTACGGAGGCCTGGTGGAGGTGGTGGACGCGGCCGAGTTCGACGGAACCCGGTCCCGCCACCCGGAGACCGACCGCCACCTGGCGGCCGCGGACCTGGTGGTGCTGAACAAGACCGACCGGGTCGACGAGGCCGAGCGCGCCCGGATCGAGGCGGAACTGGCTGCCCTGTGCCCCGGCGTCCCCGTCGTCACCGCAGACCACGGCCGCATCGACCCGGAGCTGCTCTTCGACCGCCGCCCGTGGACCGAGACGCGTGGCCAGCTGTCCTTCGAGGACCTCATCGCGGAGGCCCGGGACACACGACCCGGCGCCGGCACGGATCACGACGCCGGCACGGCCCACGCCGGCGGGTGCACGGGCCACTGCGGCCACGCCCACACGCTGTACCAGAGCACGGAGTTCGTGTCCGAGCAGGCCCTGAGCCCGCGGCGGTTCATCGACTTCCTCGACAGCCGCCCGGCCGGGCTCTACCGCATCAAGGGCTTCGTCCACTTCGGCGTGCCCGGCCACGAGGAGCGCTACGAGGTCCACGCGGTCGGCCGGTTCCTCCGCTTCGCCCCGGGCCCCTGGGGTCGGGACGAACCGCGGCTGACCCGGCTCGTCCTCATCGGGTCCGGCACCGACGGCCCCGCCCTGCTGCGGGGGCTGGAGTCCTGCCGCGAGCCGTCGCCGCAGGACGCGGGCCCGGAGGCCATGTGGGGCGTCCTGCGGTACGTCGCCCGGCCGCCGCGGACCGAGGCCGAGGTCGAGGACGGGGACGAGCACGAGGACGACCACGAGGACGACCACACCCGGGCAGGGACGGCCGAGGGCGGGACCGACGACCCCGTCGAGGATGCGGACGGCACCGGCACCGGCACCGGCACCTGCACCGGCTCCGGCTCCGGCGAGGAGCACGATCCCAGGTTCGGGACCTGGCGACCCGCGGAGGTCTGAGCGTCGGCGACCGACCCCGGTTCAGGCGACGTCGACGCCGTGCTCGCCCAGCAGGGCCGCCAGGCCGCCGCGGTAGCCCTTGCCGCCCGCCACGAAGTCCCAGTCGCCGTTGGCGCGGCGCCGGAAAGAGCCGAGGACCAGGGCGGTTTCGCCCGGGCGGCCGTCGGAGACCTCCAGTCGGCCGAGCTCCGTGCCGTCGGCGGCGAGCAGCCGGATCCGGGCGTCGGTGAAGCCGGCCAGGTCGGCGTGCGGATCGGCCTCCGGGTCGACGGCGGCGACGAGGACCAGCCGGTCCGCGGGCTGCGGCAGCGCCTCGAAGGAGACCTCCAGGGCGGCTTTGTCGGGTGCCGCGTGCGCGCGGGCCCGCACCGAACCGTCGGGGGTCCGCGGATTGTTGAAGAAGACGAAGTGGTCCTCGCTGAGCACCCGGCCGCCGTGGCAGACCAGCGCGCACACGTCCAGCGCGACCGAGCCGGTCCAGGACATGCCCAGCACGTTGTGGTCGCCGTCCGGGCCCGAGGGAGGGGCGGCGGGCGCAGGCACGGGCGGGCCTGCCGACGCGTCTGCGGGTCCGGTTGCGGGTGCGGCTGTGGACCGGGCGGCCCGCTGCGCGGGGACGCCGCCGTCCGCGCCGCCTGCCGGGCCGAGGCGTCCCCGCAGCCCGTACTGGTGCAGCAGGGCCACCAGCTCCGTACCGGGAACCAGTTCCAGCGGCTTGCCGTTGGCAAAGGTGTACGACCCGGGCCCGAAGGACGCGGTGGTGACCAGAACCCCCTTGTTCGCCCCCTTGTCCTGGACCGTGCCGTACAGATCACGCACGGCCGTCGGCGGCACCGTGTTCCGGTAGCGCTTGACCTGCACCACGATCCGCCCGCCCCGGATCGGCGCCGGGTCCAGCGCCTCCACGTCGACCCCGCCGTCGTTGGACCGCTGCGTGGTCACGGCCTCCATGCCCATCGCCCGGAAGAGTTCGGCCACCAGTTCCTCGAAGGCGATCGGGTCCATGGTGAACAGGTCCGGCTCGTCCTCCCCGCCGGTGCCCGCACCCGCGGCTCCACCGTGGGTGACCACCGCTCCGACCTCGGCCGGCCGGCGCCCCGGCCGTACGGCCGTCAGCTGGTCGGGGCGCGCCGAGAGCTGCCCCCGCAGGCCCTCCACCAGGCAGTCGACCGCACTGACCTGCTCCAGGCGCAGACCCGAGAAGTCGCCGCGCGCCGCCGACACCGCCGCCAGCACGATCCGCGCCTCCCGGCCGGTCACCGGATCGTGATCGTCCACGAAGCCGTTGACCACCACCGACTCCAGCACGCCGAACTCGTCCGCCGCGTACACCTCGCGCAGCACCAGCAGCACGCACTGCGCCAGCACGTCCCGGTACAGGGCCCGGCGCTGCGTGGCGGGCCGCGCCGTCTCCTTGTCCTGGTCGGTGCCCGGCAGGTACCGGACCGACTTGGCCTCCGGCACCACGGCGAACCGCGGCAGTTCCCAGTCCAGCACCAGCTGCCGGACCGCGGGGTCGTACGCGGCGGCCACCTGTCGGGGCAGTTCCTCGGGCCAGGCGGTGGAGGCGTACAGGGCGGCCGAGAAGTACTCCACCGCCGCCTCGGCGTCCCCGGCCCGCAGCGCCCCGGCCACTTCGGCGAGCCCGCTGTTGTGCTGCCGGACCGCGGCCAGCTGCTCGGCGGCCCACCGGTCGTACTGCTGCCGGTGCGCTTCCAGCTGCTGCCGGCGGCGGGTCTCCGCGGCGTGGGCGGCCTGCCAGGCCTCCGTGTACCGGGCGTGGGCCTCGCGTTCGGCCTGGGCCCGCCGGTGGGAGCCGATCGTCCAGCCGCTCTGCTGCTGGAACTGCTGGAGCTGCGGCATCGGCACGGGCTGGGCCAGCGCGCCCGGGTCGAAGGGGGCGAGCTGCTCGGAGCGCCGGAGCGTCGTCATCCGGAAGGCCGGTGTCCGGCAGCCCGCGGCCAACAGGCCCTGCAGGCGGGCGACCTCCGCCTCGATCAGCTCGGTGCGGCGCCGGGCCTCGGCCTCGCGGTACTGCCGGTAGGCGGCCTGCTGCTCCCGGCGACTACGGGCCTGGTCGCGCTCGTACGCACGCTGCCGCCGCTCCGCCTCACGCTGCTGCACCATCAGCGTGTGGTGCTGCCGGCGCTGGGCCTCGGCCCAATCCCCGATCAATCCGCCCGACCGACGACCCATCAGCTGTGTTCTCCCCCCACCGGCGCCACGGGGAAAACACTAGTCGGCATTCGGGTGGTACGTCCCCCCGGTCGTACCACCCGGACGCCGTCGTACGCGCTACAGCGCGGAGCCCGCCAGCACGGCGACCGACGCGGGCAGCGCGGCCCCCGAGCCGTCGCGGCGCGGGTCCACGGCCGGCAGATCGGCCGGAGTGCCGTTCGCCGCCGCGGCGCGGACCGGTCCGTTGCCGGCCCATGCCAGCGTCAGCAGCTCCTCGCCCTTCAGGAACCGCTGGCAGCGGACGCCGCCGGTGGCGCGTCCCTTGCGCGGGAACTGGTCGAACGGGGTCAGTTTCCCGGACCGGACCGATCCGTCCAGGGTGTCGTGCGATCCGGCCACCGTGAGCACCAGGGCGTCCCGCGCGGGGTCCACCGCCGAGAAGTGGATCACCTTGGCGCCGGCGGAGAGCTTGATGCCCGCCATGCCGCCGGCCGGGCGGCCCTGCGGGCGCACCTGGCCCGCCGGGTAGCGCAGCAGCTGGGCGTCGTCGGTGATGAAGACCAGGTCCTCCTCGCCCGTGCGCAGCTCGACCGCGCCGACGATGCGGTCGCCCTCCTTGAGGGTGATGACCTCCAGCTCGTCCTTGTTGGCCGGGTAGTCGGGCACGACCCGCTTGACCACGCCCTGCTCGGTGCCGAGCGCCAGGCCCTGCGAGGACTCGTCCAGGGTGGTCAGGCAGACCACCTTCTCGTCGGCCGCCAGGCCGGACAGGAACTCCGCCAGCGGGGCACCGCCGGCCAGGTTCGGGGCGGCGTGCGTGTCCGGCAGCTGCGGCAGGTCGATCACCGACAGCCGCAGCAGCCGCCCGTGGGAGGTGACCGCCCCGACGTCTCCGCGGGCCGTGGCCGCCACCTGCGAGACGATCAGGTCGTGCTTGGAACGGGCGGCGCCCTCCTCCACCACCACCGGGTCGCCGGTGGCCGTCCGCGCCAGGAGGCCCGTCGAGGACAGCAGGACGCGGCAGGGGTCGTCCGCGACCTCCAGCGGCACCGCCGCGATCGAGGTGCCCGCGGACTCCAGCAGGACCGTACGACGCTCGGTGCCGAACTTCTTCGCGACCGCGGCCAGTTCCGAGGAGACCAGCTTGCGCAGCTCGGCGTCGGAGTCCAGGATCCGGGTCAGCTCCTCGATCTCGGCGGTCAGGCGGTCGCGCTCCGACTCCAGCTCGATCCGGTCGAAGCGTGTCAGGCGGCGCAGCGGGGTGTCCAGGATGTACTGGGTCTGGACCTCGCTCAGCGAGAAGCGCTCCATGAGCCGCTCCTTCGCCTGGGCCGAGTTGTCGCTGTCCCGGATGAGCCGGATGACCTCGTCGATGTCGAGGAGGGCCACCAGGAGGCCCTCGACCAGGTGCAGCCGGTCGCGGCGCTTGCCGCGGCGGAACTCGCTGCGCCGACGCACGACGTCGAAGCGGTGGTCGAGGTAGACCTCCAGCAGCTCCTTCAGGCCCAGCGTCAGCGGCTGGCCGTCGACCAGGGCGACGTTGTTGATGCCGAAGGACTCCTCCATCGGCGTCAGCTTGTAGAGCTGCTCCAGGACGGCCTCCGGGTGGAAGCCGTTCTTGATCTCGATGACCAGGCGCAGGCCGTGGGCGCGGTCGGTGAGGTCCTTGACGTCGGCGATGCCCTGGAGCTTCTTCGAGCCGACCAGGTCCTTGATCTTCGCGACGACCTTCTCGGGGCCGACCGTGAAGGGCAGTTCGGTGACGACCAGGCCCTTGCGGCGCGCGGAGACGTCCTCCACCGCCACCGTCGCGCGGATCTTGAAGGTGCCGCGGCCCTTCTCGTAGGCGTCCTTGATCCCCGACAGGCCCACGATCTTGCCGCCGGTGGGGAGGTCCGGACCCGGCACGAAGCGCATCAGCGCCTCCAGGTCCGCGTGCGGGTAGCGGATCAGGTGGCGGGCGGCGGCGATGACCTCGCCCAGGTTGTGCGGGGGCATGTTGGTCGCCATGCCGACCGCGATCCCGGAGGCGCCGTTGACCAGCAGGTTGGGGTACGCGGCGGGGAGCGCGACCGGCTCCCGCTCCTGGCCGTCGTAGTTGGCGGTGAAGTCGACGGTGTCCTCGTCGATCGACTCCGTCATCAGCGACGTGGCGTCCGCCATGCGGCACTCGGTGTAGCGCATGGCGGCCGGCGGGTCGTCGTTGCCCAGCGAACCGAAGTTGCCGTGGCCGTCGACCAGCGGGAGCCGCATGGAGAAGGGCTGCGCCATGCGCACGAGCGCGTCGTAGATCGACGCGTCGCCGTGCGGGTGCAGCTTGCCCATGACCTCGCCGACGACGCGGGCGCACTTCACGTAGCCGCGGTCGGGGCGCAGGCCCATCTCGTTCATCTGGTAGACGATGCGCCGGTGGACCGGCTTCATGCCGTCCCGGGCGTCGGGCAGGGCACGGGAGTAGATCACCGAGTACGCGTACTCGAGGAAGGAGCCCTGCATTTCGTCGACGACGTCGATGTCGAGGATGTTCTCCTCGAAATCCTCCGGCGGCGGGGTCTTCGTGCTGCGGCGGGCCATCGCTGCGCGGCTCCTTAACCAAGAAAGATGTGTGCTGGTGGTCTGGCTGGGTCGGACGGGTCTCGTGACAGGGACTGACGTGGTTCTTCGCGACCATTGTGGCCCGAGGCACCGACAGGCCCGACTCCGACCCAGGCCTCGCGCCGGGAACTTCTCCGGTGCCCGACGCGCTTGCATACAGTGGCAGGTCTGACGGAAATCTCTGCATCGCGATCGAAGGGACCACATGCCCATGGGTCACACGGCCACAGAACAGGCCGGCTCCGGAGGCCTGACAGCAACGGAACACCGGCTGGCCAACGGCCTGCGCGTGGTGCTGTCCGAGGATCACTTGACCCCGGTCGCCGCGGTCTGCCTCTGGTACGACGTCGGCTCGCGCCACGAAGTCAAGGGACGTACCGGCCTGGCTCACCTCTTCGAGCACCTGATGTTCCAGGGCTCCGCGAGCGTACCCGGCAACGGCCACTTCGAGATGGTCCAGGGTGCGGGCGGCTCCCTGAACGGCACGACGAGCTTCGAGCGCACCAACTACTTCGAGACCATGCCGGCCCACCAGCTGGAGCTCGCGCTCTGGCTGGAGGCGGACCGGATGGGCTCGCTGCTGACCGCCCTGGACGACGAGTCCATGGAGAACCAGCGCGACGTCGTCAAGAACGAGCGCCGCCAGCGCTACGACAACGTCCCCTACGGCACCGCCTTCGAGCGGCTGACCGCGCTCGCCTACCCCGAGCCCCACCCGTACCACCACACCCCGATCGGCTCGATGGCCGACCTGGACGCGGCCTCGCTGGAGGACGCGCGCGCGTTCTTCCGCACCTACTACGCGCCCAACAACGCGGTGCTGTCGGTGGTCGGCGACATCGACCCGGCCCAGACCCTCGCCTGGGTCGAGAAGTACTTCGGCACCATCCCCTCCCACGACGGCAAGCTGCCGCCGCGCGACGGCACGCTGCCGGACACCATGGGCGCCGAGCTGCGCGAGGAGATCGTCGAGGACGTCCCCGCCCGCGCCATGATGGCCGCCTACCGGCTCCCGCACGACGGCACCCGCGAGTGCGACGCCGCGGACGTGGCCCTGACCATCCTGGGCGGCGGCGAGTCCTCCCGCCTGCACAACCGCCTGGTACGCCGCGACCAGACGGCCGTCGCGGCCGGCTTCGGCATGCTCCGCCTGGCCGGCGCGCCCTCCCTGGGCTGGCTGGACGTGAAGACCTCCAGCGGTGTCGAGGTGCCGGCCATCGAAGCGGCGGTGGACGAGGAGCTGGCGCGGTTCGCCGCCGAGGGCCCGACCGCCGAGGAGATGGAGCGGGCGCAGGCGCAGCTGGAGCGCGAGTGGCTGGACCGGCTGGGCACGGTGTCCGGCCGCGCCGACGAACTGTGCCGCTTCGCGGTGCTGTTCGGTGACCCGCAGCTGGCACTGACCGCCGTCCGGAGGCTCCTCGACATCACCGCCGAGGAGGTGCAGGCCGTCGCCGCGGCCCGGCTGCGCCCCGACAACCGCGCGGTGCTGGTGTACGAGCCCCTCGCGGCCGACGCCACCGAAGGCGGCGAAGGCGCCGACGCGACCGAGAACGAGAACGAGGGGGCGGAGCAGTGAGCGACACCGCAGCCGTCACGATGACCTTCCACCCGCGGCCCCAGGCCGGGCAGCCCCGGCCGTGGGCCTTCCCGGCCCCCGAGCGCGGCTCCCTGCCCAACGGCCTGACCGTGCTGCGCTGCCACCGGCCGGGTCAGCAGGTGGTGGCCGTCGAGGTCAATCTCGCCGCCCCGTTGGACGCCGAGCCCGAGGGCCTGGACGGCGTCGCGACGATCATGGCGCGCGCCCTGTCGGAGGGCACGGACAAGCACACCGCCGAGGAGTTCGCGGCCGAGCTGGAGCGCTGCGGCGCCACCCTCGACGCGCACGCCGACCACCCGGGCGTGCGCGTCTCGCTGGAGGTCCCCGCCTCCCGCCTGCCGAAGGCCCTGGGCCTGCTCGCCGAGGCCCTGCGGGCGCCCGCCTTCGCCGACAGCGAGGTGGACCGCCTGGTCCGCAACCGCCTCGACGAGATCCCGCACGAGCTGGCCAACCCGCAGCGCCGCGCGGCCAAGGAGCTCTACCGCCAGCTCTTCCCCGCCGCCCTGCGGATGTCCCGTCCGCGCCAGGGCACCGCGGAGACGGTGGCCCGGATCGACTCCGTGGCCGTGCGCGCCTTCTACGAGGCCCATGTGCGCCCCGCCACCGCCACCGCGGTGGTCGTCGGCGACCTGACCGGCATCGACCTGGACGCCGTACTGGCGGACACCCTGGGCGCCTGGACGGGCACCGCGGGCCGGCCGCTGCAGGTGCCGCCGGTGACCGCCGACGACACCGGCCGCGTGATCATCGTGGACCGGCCCGGAGCGGTGCAGACGCAGCTGCTCATCGGCCGGATCGGACCGGACCGGCACGACACGGTGTGGGCGGCACAGGTCCTCGGCACGTACTGCCTGGGCGGCACCCTCACCTCGCGCCTGGACAAGGTGCTGCGCGAGGAGAAGGGCTACACCTACGGCGTGCGCGCCTTCGGTCAGGTGCTGCGCTCCACGGCGGACGGCCGGGGCGCCTCGATGCTCGCCATCAGCGGCTCGGTGGACACCCCGAACACCGGCCCGGCCCTGGACGACCTGTGGAAGGTGCTGCGCACCCTCGCCGAGGGCGGCCTGACCGATGCGGAGCGGGACGTCGCCGTGCAGAACCTGGTGGGTGTGGCCCCGCTGAAGTTCGAGACGGCCGCGGCCGTCGCCGGAACGCTGGCGGACCAGGTGGAGCAGGAGCTTCCGGACGACTACCAGGCGCAGTTGTACGCGCAGCTGGCCTCGGCGGGCACGGTGGAGGCGACCACGGCGGTCGTGAAGGCCTTCCCGGTGGACCGCCTGGTCACGGTGCTGGTGGGTGACGCCGCGCAGATCGAGGAGCCGGTGCGGGCGCTCGGGATCGGCGAGGTCACCGTCGTCAGCAACTGACGTCGCTCCCGCCCGTGGCAACTGAAGGGTGATTCAAGGGGCTTCGGCGGCTTGTCCGCCGGAGCCCCTTATGTCTGTTTAGCCCGTAGATCGGCTTATGGGGTGTGGCGTGCGCAACAAAAGGCCGTGACCATTTGGTGATTGACTGATGATCCGCCTAGCGTCGGCCCTGCTGTCCGTCAGTTGGTACGCGCCGCACCCGCGGCACCGGGCAGCGATCGCCGAGTCCCCGTCAGGCGTGAGCCTGGGGAGCCGGGGACCCACATGTCCCTGGGGTGAATCGGGCCGCCTCGCCAGAGGGGCCCGTAGGAGACCTTCCTGCTCCGAACCCGTCAGCTAACCCGGTAGGCGAGAAGGAAGGAAAGGATCAGCCTCTCCATGGCCTTTGGCAGCCGCGCTACCGGCAAGCACCGTGGTTCCAGCCGTCTGAGCCGCAAGACCGCCGGTTACGCCGGCGTGGCCGCCCTCGCGACCACCGGCGTCGTGGGCACGCTCGCGGGCCCGGCGTTCGCCGCTTCGGACAAGGCTCCCTCCACCGAGGACACCGGGCTGAACGCGGTCGTCACCGCCGCGGACCTCGCCGGCGACGTCGAGGCCCAGGCCGAGGCCCAGCAGGCCGCCGCCGAAGCCACCGCCGCCAAGGAGAAGGCCGAGGCCGACGCGAAGGCCCGGGCCGCCGAGGCCAAGCAGAAGGCCGAGGAGAAGGCGAAGGCCGAGCGCGAGGCCGCCGAGCGCGCCGCCCGCGAGGAGGAGCGCAAGCGCCTCAACACCTTCGTCTCCCCGCTCGACGACTCCTACGTCTCCACCCAGTACCGCGCGGGCGGCGGCATGTGGTCCTCCGGCAGCCACACCGGCATCGACTTCCACGCCGCCTCCGGCACCTCGGTCCACGCAGTGGGCCTCGGCACCGTCGTCGAGGCCGGCTGGGGCGGTGCGTACGGCAACAACGTCGTCATCAAGCACGCCGACGGCACCTACACGCAGTACGGCCACCTCGCCTCGCTGAGCGTCTCCGTCGGCCAGCAGGTCACCCCCGGCCAGCAGATCGGCCTGTCGGGCTCCACCGGCAACTCCAGCGGCCCGCACCTGCACTTCGAAGCCCGCACCGGCGCCTCGTACGGCTCGGACATCGACCCGATCGCGTACCTGCGCTCGCACGGCGTCGACCTCTGATCCGGACGCGTCCGCACGCACACCGCTCCGCCCGAAGGCCCCGGCTCACCGAGCCGGGGCCTTCGGCGTCCTGGCCGCAAATACCCCCGATTTCCGTCCCCGCTCGGAAAATTCCGCGAGTTGCAATAGAGTCCCCGTACGATCCCAGTACGGTCACGGCATTTCGCCGGCAGTCGGAATCAAGCGGAGGTCCGGTCTTGCGTATTCCCGCGCACGCGGTATGCACTGCAATCCGCGACGACATCGTCTCCGGGGTGTTCGAGCCGGGCGGCAGGCTGACCGAGGAGGTGCTCGCCCGCCGCTACGGCGTCTCGCGCGTCCCGGTCCGCGAGGCGCTGCGGACCCTGCAGTCCGAGGGCTTCGTGACCACCCGCCGCCACGCGGGCGCCTGTGTGGCCGAGCCCACCGAGCAGGAGGCGGCCGACCTGCTGGAGATGCGGATGCTGCTGGAGCCGCTGGCGGCCTCGCGGGCCGCACGCCGGCGCACCGAGGGACACCTCAAAGTGCTGCGCGGGCTGGTCAGGCTGGGCCAGGAGCGGGCCAGACAGGGGCAGGGCGAGGATCTGCGGGCGCTGGGGAGCTGGTTCCACGAGACCCTGGCGCAGGCCTCCGCCAGCCCGGGGCTGATCACGCTGCTCACCCAGATGCGGCACAAGGTCGCCTGGATGTACACCGTGGCGGCCCCGGCCCGGCCGGTGGAGTGCTGGGCGGAGCACGGCGCGATCGTGGACGCGGTGGCGCGCGGGGACGCCGAGCGGGCGAAGGCGCTGACGGCGGTCCACGCCGACCGAACGGCCGGGGCCTACCGGCTGCGGGTGAGGACTTCGCAACCTGCCGTAAACATGGCGAGCGGTTCCCATTAACACGAGCGGCGTATGAATGGGGATACCGGTACTCCGGGCCCGGCTTTTTCCGTGCTGGATATTCCCCGCGTCGCCGGTGTAATTCTCCGCCCCGCCCTGAATTAATCCGGCGGGGCAGTGGCTGGACGCTCAAGGCGCGCAGGGTCGTCATCGCCGCGGGCACGTACGGCACGCAGACACTGCTGCAC